>JAZSQG010000025.1:0-3842 GCA_045537855.1 Oscillospiraceae bacterium | reverse complement strand
CAAGGCCTACATCCTCTACCGTAAGCAGCACGAGAAGCTGCGCAAGGTCAGTGAGACTGCGCTGGACTACAAGAAGACCGTGGACAACTATCTGGGCAACATTGACTGCCGCGTCAAGGAGAACAGCACCGTCACCTACTCCGTGGGCGGTCTCATCCTTTCCAACTCCGGTGCCATCACCGCCAACTACTGGCTCAGCGAGGTCTACGACGAGGAGATCGCCTCCGCCCACCAGAATGCGGACATCCACATCCACGACCTGAGCATGCTCACCGGCTACTGCGCCGGCTGGAGCCTGCGGCAGCTCATCACCGAGGGTCTCGGCGGCGTCACCGGCAAGATCACCTCCAAGCCCGCCGGTCATCTCTTCACCCTCTGCTATCAGATGGTCAACTTCCTGGGCATCATGCAGAACGAATGGGCCGGCGCCCAGGCCTTCTCCTCCTTCGACACCTATCTGGCTCCCTTTGTCCGGGTGGACAATCTGAGCTACAAGGAAGTCAAGCAGGCGGTCCAGGCCTTCATCTTCGGCGTGAATACCCCCTCCCGCTGGGGCACCCAGGCGCCCTTCAGCAACATCACCCTGGACTGGGTGGTGCCCGCCGACCTGGCTGACCTGCCCTGCATCGTGGGCGGCAAGGAGATGGACTTCTGCTATCGCGACTGCCAGAAGGAAATGGACATGATCAACAAGGCCTTCATCGAATGCATGATCGAAGGCGATGCCAACGGCAGAGGCTTCCAGTACCCCATCCCCACCTACTCCATCACCCGGGATTTCGACTGGTCCGATACGGAGAACAACCGGCTCCTCTTCGAGATGACCGCCAAATACGGCACCCCCTACTTCTCCAACTATATCAACAGCGACATGGAGCCCAGCGACGTGCGCAGCATGTGCTGCCGCCTGCGTCTGGACCTGCGTGAGCTGCGCAAAAAGAGCGGCGGCTTCTTCGGCTCCGGCGAAAGCACCGGCAGCGTGGGCGTGGTCACCATCAACATGCCCCGCATCGCCTATCTGAGCAAGACCCCCGAGGAATTCTACCAGCGGCTGGATCACATGCTGGACATCTCCGCCCGCTCCCTGAAGGTGAAGCGTGACGTCATCACCAAGCTGCTGGAGGCCGGCCTGTATCCCTACACCAAGCGTTATCTGGGCACCTTCGCCAACCACTTCTCCACCATCGGTCTGGTGGGCATGAACGAAGCCTGCCTCAACGCCCGCTGGCTGCGCAAGGATCTCACCGATCCCGAAGCCGTGGCCTTCACCCGTGACGTGCTGAACCACATGCGTGAGCGCCTCAGCGACTATCAGGAGCAGTACGGCGACCTGTACAACCTGGAAGCCACCCCCGCAGAAAGCACCGCTTACCGCCTGGCCAAGCACGATGTGGACCGCTATCCCGACATCATCACCGCCGCCCTGGGCAAGGGCAGCCCCTTCTATACCAACAGCTCCCACCTTCCCGTGGGCTACACGGAGGACATTTTCACCGCCCTGGACGTGCAGGACGAGCTGCAGACCCTGTACACCTCCGGCACCGTCTTCCACGCCTTCCTGGGCGAGAAGCTGCCCGACTGGAAGGCTGCCGCCAACCTGGTGCGGAAGATCGCGGAAAACTATCAGCTGCCCTATTACACCCTGAGCCCCACCTACTCCATCTGCAAGAATGACGGCTACCTCTCCGGCGAGCAGTACACCTGCCCCAAGTGCGGTGCCAGCACCGAGGTCTACTCCCGCATCACCGGCTACTACCGTCCCGTGCAGAACTGGAACGACGGCAAGACCCAGGAATTCAAACAGCGCAAGGTCTACAACATCGGCACTTCCCAGCTCAAGCCCCGGGAAGCCAAGTCCGGTGACGCCTTTGTGGGCACGCTGGTGGCCGAGCCCGCCGCCGAGCCCGCTCCCGCCGCCGGGGAAGATCGCATCATCCTCTTCGCCCGGGTCACCTGCCCCAACTGCCGCGTGGCGGAAAGCCAGCTGAGCAAGGCCGGCGTCAGCTTTGAAAAGCTCATTGCCGAAGAGCACCGGGACCTGGTGGAGGCTTACGGCGTCAAGGGCGCTCCCACGCTGGTGGTGGCCCACGGCGACGAATTCGAAAAGTATTACGGCGTGTCGGAGATCAAGCAGTTCCTCTCCGCCGTAAAGGCGTAACACCCTGAAAGTCAGCTTCGGGGCGGCGATAAGCCGCCCCGAAGTCCTGTGCATTACGTATGGAAAGAAGGACAGGCCATGCATGATATCATCGTCATCGGCGGCGGCTGCGCGGGCATGACTGCCGCGCTGTACGCCCTGCGCAACAACAAGAGCGCCCTGGTCATCGAAAAGAACGCCTTCGGCGGCCAGATCACCTATTCTCCCAAGGTGGAGAACTTCCCCGGTACCAAGCAGATGAGCGGCGTGGAATTCGCCGACCGCTTCCTGGATCAGATTCTGGATCAGGGTGCCGAGGTGGAGGTGGAGACCGTCACCGGCGTCACCCGGGAGGACAATGTCTTCCATGTACACACCGAAGAGGGCGGCGATTATCCCTGCAAGGCCGTCATCCTCGCCACAGGCGTAAAGCACCGCATGCTGGGCCTGGAGGGCGAATATGAGCTGGTGGGCAGCGGCATCTCCTTCTGCGCCGTCTGCGACGGCGAGTTTTACCGGGACAAAACCGTTGTGGTGGCCGGCGGCGGCAACTCCGCCCTGCAGGAAGCCATCCTCCTGTCGGAAAACTGCCGGGAGGTGGTGGTGGTGCAGGATCTGGACTTCTTCACCGGCGAGCAGCGCAGCCAGGATGTGCTCTTCTCCCGCAGCAATGTCCGGGCCATCACCGGCACCGTCCTGGACAGCCTCATCACCGAAAACGGCGCCCTCACCGGCGTCCGCATCCGTCCCCGGGAGGGCGGGGAAATTTCCGAGATCGCCTGCGACGGTCTCTTCGTGGCCATCGGCCTCATCCCGGAAAACGGTGCCTTTGAGAATGTGGCCCAGCTGGACAAGTTCGGCTATCTGGCCAGCGGCGAGGACTGCCTCACCGTGACCCCCGGCGTCTTCGCCGCGGGAGACTGCCGCTCCAAGGGACTGCGCCAGCTCACCACCGCCGCGGCTGACGGCGCAGTGGCTGCCGTGGCCGCCTGTCGCTATATCGACGCCCTGTAAGCGGGCTAACGCGCCGAAACGATCTGTCCCCCCATTTCCGGACTGCAATGTCCGGCAATGGGGGGATTTTTTGCCCGTTTCCCCCGTCCCGCGCCCAAAAGTTTACAGAAAACTTTACAGATAGCTTTACACTTAACTTTACACCTGTCAGCATTTGTAGTATACTTCAGTCGCAATCGATGCTGTACGGAAGGAGTGGAAGCTGCTTGGAACAGGTCGTGGTGCGGCCCTGCGCCGCCTATACGGAGGCGGAAGCCACATTGGCGCTCCGACAGCTGCTGGAGCCCCTGGGCGGACTGGACTGGGTCCAAAGCGGCATGTGCATCGGCATCAAGGCCAATCTCATCTCCGCCATGAAGCCGGAAAACGCGGCCACCACCCATCCGGTGCTCCTCTGCGCGCTGGTGAAGCTGCTGCGGGAGCGCGGTGCCCGGGTCATCGTGGGCGACAGTCCCGGCGGCGTCTTCAACCGGGTCTTCGTGGAGCATGTCTACGAAGTCTGCGGGCTCAAGGCCATCGAAGAATGCGGCGGCGAACTGAACCGGGACTTTTCTGCGAAGGAAGGAAGCCTGCCGGAGGGCAAAGTGCTGCATCAGCTGCAGTACACCGCCTGGCTGGGCGGCTGCGACGCCATCATCAACTTCTGCAAGCTGAAGGACCATGCCATGATGGGCATGGCCGCCGCCACCAA
>JAZSQG010000232.1:0-3365 GCA_045537855.1 Oscillospiraceae bacterium | reverse complement strand
AGCTCTCCTCCGCCAGCTTCACGATCTCCGGGAAGGGGATCGCCGGGCAGAGCTCCCGCTGCAGTTCGTTCACCAGCCACATACCCATGATGTTCTTCTGATAGCGGTTGTAGCCCACGCCGCCCTCGTTGGAGTAGTTTGCCCGCATGCTGGCTTCGTCGGTGAGGGGCGCGGGGGTTTTCACCCCCAACAGGCTCCAGGTGCCGGAGGAAATGTAGGGCTGGTTCCCCTCCATGGGGATGCCCTCCACTGCGGAAGCGGTGTCATGGGTGGCGCAGAGCAGCACCGTGCAATTGCCGCCTGCAAAGGCTTCAACCTCCGGCAGCAGGGGGCCCAACACCGACCAGGGCATCTGCAGGGCGGGGAAGAGCTGCCGGGGATAGCCCAGAGCATCCAGAATTTCCCCGTCAAAGGCGCCTGTGACGGCGTTTACCAGGCCGGTGGTGGTAGCGTTGGTATATTCCCGGGCTTTCACCCCGGTGAGCCGCCAGAGAAGGTATTCCGGGATCATGAGCATGTCCGTGGCTTTCTCCAGCCGTCCCCGGCGCAGGTCATCCCACAGCTGGTAAATGCTGTTGAAGCTTTGGAACTGGCAGCCGGTGCGCTGATAGAGATGCTCGAAGGGGATGCGGGTATGGACCTGCTCTGCGGCGTCCGCCGTGCGGCTGTCCCGGTAGGCGTAGACGGGCAGCAGGGGCGCATCCCCCTGCAGCAGCACATAGTCCACGCCCCAGCTGTCGATGGAAAGCCCGGCAATATCCGGGTAGCGACGGAAAGCTTCCCGCAGTCCCAGCAGCAGCTCCCGGTACAGGGCTTCCACATCCCAGACGAGATGCCCATCCTCTTTTCTGAGGGCGTTGGGGAAGCGGTACACTTCCTCTGTATGCAGGACGCCATCCTCCTCCCAGCCCACAATGTGGCGGCCGGAAGAAGCGCCCAGATCAATGGCAAGGCAGCGGCTCAAGGGTGTTGCACCTCCTGTCAGGTTCTCCCTGCAGTGTAGCACGTCCGGGAGAAAATGGGGAGTGGTTTCGGTCATATCCCTTAAGAAAAATTAACCGGCGCCTGAGGGGGCAGGAGCTTTCGGGTGCTTGCAAAGGCATATAAACTGTGCTATCTTTGCAGTAAATCGAAGAAGCGGAAGGGCGGCGTATCGGACATGATCCAAAATGCGCAGAGCATCGTCTTCAAGGTGGGCACCAGTACTCTGACCCACAAGACGGGAAAAACGAATCTGCGGTGTATGGAATCGCTGGTGAGTGTGCTGGCGGACCTGATGAACAGCGGTATCCGGGTGGTGCTGGTCACCTCCGGCGCCATCGGCGTGGGCATGGGCAAGCTGGGGCTGAAGCGCCGCCCTGCCGACACGGCGGGGAAGCAGGCGCTGGCCACGGTGGGGCAGTGCGAGCTGATGTATATTTACGATAAGATGTTTGCCCAGTACGGCTATAACGTGGGGCAGCTGCTCATTACCCGGGCGGACGTGGAAAACCCGGAGCGGCGCAGCAATCTGGTGCAGGCCTTTGACCAGCTGCAGGCCTACGGCGTGCTGCCCATTGTGAACGAAAATGACGCGGTGGCGGTGGAAGAGATCGTCTACGGCGATAACGACAGCCTTTCGGCCGTGGTGGCAGAGCTGGTGGGTGCGGACGCACTGGTGATCCTCACGGAGACGGACGGCCTGTATACCGCCAACCCCCAGAAGGACCCGGAAGCCCGGCGCATCCCGGTGGTGCGGGAGATCACCGATGAGATCCGTGCCTGCGCGGGGGGCGCCGTATCCGGTTTGGGTACCGGGGGGATGGCCACCAAGCTCCACGCGGCGGAGATTGCCGGGCAGGCCGGGATCGATACCTATGTGATCGCCGGGGCGGATCCCAAGAAAATTTACCGCCTGATGGATGGGGAAGATATCGGCACCCGCTTTGTGGGAAAGGGGAAAGAAAATGCTTGAACAGATGGGAAAACAGGCCCAGGCGGCGGAAGCCGTCCTGGCGCTGACCACCACGGAGCAGCGAAATGAGGCCCTCCGGGCCATTGCGGCAGCTCTGCTGGCAGCCATGCCGGATATTCTGGCGGCCAACGCCGGGGATATGGAGCGGGGCAGGGAAAGCGGCATGAGCCAGGCCCTGCTGGACCGACTGCAGCTGACGGAGGCCCGGGTGAAAAGTGCGGCGGAGGGTGTGCTGGCCGCTGCTGCCCTGCCCGACCCTCTGGACCGGCTGCTGGAGGAAACCGTGCGGCCCAACGGGCTGCGCATCCAAAAGGTTTCCGTGCCCATCGGTGTCATCGCCGTGATCTACGAAGCCCGTCCCAATGTCACGGTGGATTCCGCTGCCCTCTGCCTGAAGAGCGGCAACGCGGTGATCCTCCGGGGCGGGAAGGAGGCTGCCGCCTCCAACCGGATCCTGGCGGAGGTGATGCGCCGCTCCCTGCGGGAAAGCGGTCTGCCGGAGGACTGCATCCAGCTGGTGCAGGATGTTTCCCGCAAGAGCGCCGAAGCTCTGATGAAGCTCAGCGGCTATGTGGATGTGCTGCTCCCCCGGGGCGGCCCGGGGCTCATCCGCGCGGCGGTGGAGGGGGCCAGCGTGCCGGTGATCCAGACCGGGGCGGGCACCTGCCACGTGTATGTGGATGCTGCGGCGGATATCGACATGGCGGTAGAGATCATTTTCAATGCCAAAACCTCCCGCCCCTCGGTATGCAATGCGGCGGAGTGTATTCTGGTCCATGCCGATATCGCGGAAGCGGCGCTGCCCGTCATTGCCCGGGCCCTGCAGGAAAAGCAGGTGGAAATCCGGGGGGATGAACGGGTGCAGGCGCTGCTGCCGCAGGCTGTGGAGGCGGCGGAAGAGGATTGGGGCCGGGAATACGGCGACTATATTCTGGCTGCCCGGGTGGTGGACAGCATGGCCGAGGCCCTTGCCCACATCCGGCGCTACGGCACAAAGCACAGCGAGTGCATCGTCACACGGGACGAAGCCGCTGCTGCCCGCTTCCTGCGCAGTGTGGATGCCGCGGCGGTGTATCACAATGCTTCCACCCGCTTTACCGACGGCGGTGAATTCGGCCTCGGGGCCGAGATCGGCATTTCCACCCAGAAGCTCCATGCCCGGGGTCCGCTGGGCCTGCGGGAGCTCACCAGCATGAAGTATCTGGTGCTGGGCGAGGGACAGGTCAGAACCTGAATGGAAAAGCAAAGCAGCGCCGACCTTCCGGCTTGGGAAGGTCGGCGCTGTTTGTCATTTGGGAAATCAATGCTCCTGGGCGGCGGTGAGGCGGGCGTATTCGCCGTTCAGCGCCAGCAGGGAAGCGTGGTCGCCGCTTTCGATGATGACGCCGCTTTTGAGGACGAAGATCCGGTG
>JAZSQG010000063.1:0-2073 GCA_045537855.1 Oscillospiraceae bacterium | reverse complement strand
TCCGCCTGCACGGAGGAGCCGGATTCCAGACTGGCCCGGATCTTCCGGCCCACCTCTTCCTCGTCGAAGGGCTTGCCGCCCACATAGTCAAAGCTCTCGCCCCAGTAGATGCCGCCGCCGTAGGGCAGGGTCCGGGGCACTTTTTCCGCCCAGGCGGAATCGAAGATGGTCCAGACCCAGGGGTAGCCCGTTTTGATGATGCCCAGACTGCGGCCCTGGAGATAGTTATCCTCATTCATGAAGCGCTTCCCTTTGGGGGTGACGTAGAGGAAGCAGTAGTTGGAATGGCGGATGGCCTGGGGATGCATCATGGTGGGGAAGGGCGTATCCTCAAAGGCGGCGCCCGCCCAGAGGGCCGCCCGGTGGCCCATGCCCAGGTCCACGCCCCGGGGCACGTTCACCTTCACGGCCACCCGGTTGGCGATGGGGCAGAGGTCGGCGCACATCTCATCGTTGCCGCCGATGCCGCCGGTGGCCAGCAGGACGCCCCGGCCGGCATACACGGCGATGAGCTTCCCCTCGGCATTGCGCCCGGCGGCGCCCACCACCCGGCCGTCCTCCTTGATGAGCTGCTCCAGCTTCGTGTGGAAGAGATAGCGGGTACCCAGCTTCAGGGAATCCTGATACATGGGCTCCATGAGCTCGTTGAGGCCGCCGAACTTTCCCTGCCGGGCCACGGGGCCGTCATAGAACACATGGGCGCCGTAATATTCCTTATAGGTCTCCCCCTGATAGGCCGCGCCCTGAAGATTGATGCGCACGCCGCCGTATTCCGGCTTCCGCACCCGCTCCAGCGCCCAGTCCATGGCTTCCTCGCTGTGGTCCACAAAGAGGCGCACCAGCCGCTCGTCGCAGCGGTTGCCGCAGCGCTTGATCCACTCCCGGGCGATCTCGTCCGGGTCGTTGACGATGCCCAGCGAGCGCATGAAGGAGGAATTCACCACGCCCACATTGTGGGCAAAGCCGTGGTAGGAGCCGAACTGCTCCATGACCGTGACCTGCCGGCCGCTTTCCGCGGCGCTGATGGCGCAGGAGAGGCCCGCGATGCCCGCGCCGATGACCAGCACTTCCGTTTCCAGAATTTCGTCAAAGTCCTCCCGCCGGAAGGGCTGCGGCGGCGTGGCCCAGCTGCCCCAGCGGGGATCGATATTACTCATTTTCTTTCCCTCCTTATCGGATCACCAGCGCCTGTGCCTGGGCCTGCAGGCACAGCTCCGCCGCCTTGAAGGCGTGGTGCTGGGTCATGGCGTGCTCGGTGCGGTTGAGGACGTCCAGGATCAGCTGCCCGAAGAAGGGGCAGCCCGCCCCCTCGGCGTTATAATACTGCTCGCCCCGGCCGTTGACCAGATAGACATGGTCGCCGCCCTCGGTGTCGCTGGCGATGTTCACATACTTGCGCAGCTCGATGTAGCCCTCTGTGCCCAGAATGAGGGTGCGGCCGTCCCCCCAGGTGCGCAGCCCGTCCGGGGTGAACCAGTCCACCCGGAAGTAGTTGGTGCTGCCCTTTGCCCCCAGAATGCTGCAGTCGCCGAAGTCTTCCAGCTCCGGATACTGGGGATGGGCATAGTTTGCCACCCGGCTGTGGCTGACGGTGGCCTCCTCCTCATCGGCAAAATACAGATACTGCTCGATCTGGTGGGAGCCGATGTCGCAGAGGATGCCGCCGTACTTCTCCCGCTGAAAGAACCAGTCCGGGCGGGAGGGGGCGGAGAGGCGGTGGGGGCCCACGCCCTCCACGTGAATGACCTTTCCGATCTCCCCGGCGCGAATCAGCTCCGCCGCCAGGGTGGCCGACTGGCAGTGGATGCGCTCGCTGTAGTAGACCATGTATTTTTTCCCCGTCCGCTCCGCCAGTTCCCGGGCGGCCCGAAGCTGCTCCAGGGTGGTGAAGGGGGCTTTATCCACAAAATAGTCCTTTCCCGCCGCCATGACCCGGAGGCCGAAGGGCCCCCGCTCGCTGGTGATGTGGGAGGAGCAGACCATCCGGGTATCGCTGTCCTGCAGCACTTCTTCCTCGCTGCGGGCGGCCAGCACCCCGGGGTAGGTGCTGATAAATTTTGCAAGGCGCTCCGG
>JAZSQG010000114.1:0-5028 GCA_045537855.1 Oscillospiraceae bacterium | reverse complement strand
CGCCTGCCACCCCAGCTTTGAAATCAACCACGGCGGCGAGGGTGTTTCCTTCGAAACCTTCGGCAGACCCGCCATCTCCTCATCTTCCTATATTTCCGACGATGAAATCCTCCGGGCTGCCCGGAACCACCGGGACCCCATCCCCTGTGAGGAGATGAGCAGGGAGAAGATCCGGGAAGTGGTGGACATGTTCGGACAGGCTGCCGGTCGGATGAAACGGGCCGGCATGGACATCGTCATGGTCCACGGCGGCCACGGCAACCTCATCAGCCAGTTCACCAGCCCCAAATTCAACAAGCGCACCGATGAATACGGCGGCAGCACGGAAAATCGCGCCCGCTTCGCCATCGAAGTCTGCCAGGCCATCCGCAAATACTGCGGTGAAAACTTCGTCATCGAATACCGCTGCAGCGGCGATGAGGTGGACCCGGAGGGCATGCACATTGATGAGACCATTCAGTTGGCCGGTTTCCTGAAGGAACACATTGATATCCTTCATGTTTCCGCCGGTCTCCACAGCGACCCCTTCGGAAAGCATCCCTATTACCGCAACTGGTGCCAGAACTACATGATGGACCGCTGCTTCAATGTCCACTACGCCCGGGCCATCAAAGAGGCGCACCCCGATCTGCTGGTGAACACCGTGGGCAGCATCACCAGTCTGGACTACGCAGAAGAGATCATCTCTAACGGCTGGGCGGATTTCGTGGCCATGTGCCGTCCCCTGATGGCCGACCCGGAAATGCCCAACAAGTATGCCGAAAACCGGCCCGAGGACCGGCGCCCCTGCCTGCGCTGTGACACCTGCGCCAAGCACCTCATGACTCCCAAGCCCATTTTCTGCGCCGTCAACCCCATGTCCGGCATGACCGGCGACCTCCCCGACGGACAGGTGCCAAAGGCCCCCGTCAGGAAGAAGGCTGCCGTTGTAGGCGGCGGACCCGGCGGCATTCAGGCCCTCCAGACGCTGCTGGACCGGGGCCACGACGTCACCCTGTACGAAAAATCCGGCCAGCTGGGCGGCAGCGTCATCCATGCTGCCATCCCGCCCTTCAAGCAGGACATGCAGGATTACCTGCAGTGGATGCGCCACACCGCCGCCCAGTGCGTCGCCCGTGGGGCGCGGGTCCTGCTGAACACCGCCGCCACCCCCGAAGTGCTGGAACAGGAGGGCTACGATATCATCATTCTGGCTCTGGGCGCCGACCCCATCATGCCGAAGATCCCCGGCGCCGAGCTGCCCCACGTTTCCTGGGCACCGGATGCGGAAGCCGGGAAGCGCTTCGTGGGTGAAAACATCGTCATCATCGGCGGCAGCGCCGTCGGCATGGAGGCCGCCGTGGACTTCTCCGATCAGGGCAAAACCGTGACCGTGGTGGAAATGCTGGAAGCTTCCGCTGCTGCCGCTAAGCTACACTCCAGCGCCGGCTCCGGTGCCAAAGAGATCACCCGCATTTTCGAAGAGCGGCAGCTGCCCGTAAAATACGGCGCCGCCGTGACGGAGATCCTACCCGACCGGGTCATCTGCCGAAATGTCGGCAGCGGCGAAACCTTCTCCCTCCCCTGCGACACGGTACTGCTGGCCGTGGGCATGCGGGAGCGCCGCGAGGAAGCGGAGACCATGCGCCACTGCGCGCCGGAAAGCGGAATTTACATCATCGGCGACTGCAAGAAGGCCGCCTCCATCTGTGAAGCGGTGAACGACGCCTTCCGCATTTGCCTGCACCTGTAAAGTACATCTGCATACAAAAAATCGCCCCGCCTTGTCCGGCGGGGCGATTTTACCGTGTTTATTCTCCGTAGGCGAAGGCCTGAAGCTTGTCCGGCTGCAGAACCTCGATCACGCCGTACTTCGTGTCGATCCATCCATCATCCCGGAAACCGGAGAGGGCCAGATTCACCGAAACCCGGCTCAGCCCCAGGGCCTTTGCAATGAAGGCCTGGGTATAGTCCAGACGAATACTGTCACCCTGGGGATACTGCCCGTAGGCGATGCGCTTGCAGAGGAAGCGGGCAACCTTCACATCTGCGCTCAGCAGCGCAGAATCCGCCATCTGCTCAAAGAGGGCGCTCACATCCCAGGCAAGGGCACTGAGCAGAAGCTTGGGAAACTCGGGAAACTGCGCACAGCAGGCCTCATACGCGGACCGCGTGATCTCCACCACTTCGCAGCGGCGAATCGCCACGGTGGATGCCAGACGGACAAAGCCGTCAAAAAACGTGGACAGGCCAAAGAACCGTCCGGGCCATGTGGTCATCATGGCGCGCTCTTCCCCGCCCTTCAGGGTCGTGTAGGACTGGCAAAGACCGCTTTTCAGATAGTAGAAGGCATTGGCTTCCGAATCCTGTTCGAAAATCAGCGCCCCCGGTGCGTACACCCGCACCCCGCAGTGTGCCTCCAACCAGGCAGCAGCTTCAGCTGTTTCCAAGGCGATCGCTCCTTTCAAATTTCATTTTCCGATAAATGAGATAGCAGGGGATCACATCCGCCACGGAGCCGAAATACCAGGCCCAGAACAGGCCGGTATAGTCATCCAGCACCCGCGTCAGAATAAAGCACATGACAACACGGACCGTAAAATCCCAGACGGTGACCAGGAAGAAATGCATCACCTTGCCCACACCCCGGAACAGACCGCCGAAAGTGATAATGAAGCAGATGATGAGATAATCCGGGGAAATGATGCGCAGGAACTTCACGCCGGTTTCGATCACTTCCGGCTCTGCGCCCGCATCCACAAAGAGGCCCATCAGCTGGGCGGGCAGCAGCTGGAAAATCAGCACCACCAGCACCGTCAGGCCAAAGCAAATCAAAGTTGAGACCCGGTAGCCCTCTCGGACCCGGTCACCCCTCCCCGCGCCAAAATTCTGCGCGGCAAAGGAGCTCAGGGCCGTTCCCAGGGTGTTGAAGCTGGTATAGGCAAAGTTGTGGATCTTGCTGGCCGCTTCGTAGCCTGCCACCACGGCAGGCGAATAGGTGTTGACGATGCTCTGCACAATGGTATGAGCCAGCGCCACGCAGGACTGCTGAAAAATGCTGGGCAGAGCGATCTTGCTCATGCTTTTGAAAATCGCCCTGTCAAAGAGCCTCGCCTTTTCCTCCGTCTGAATCTCCCGGGTGCGGCGCACCAGAATCGTGGCGCTCATCACCGCCGCCACCACCATGGAAAAGGTGGTGGCCCAGGCGGCTCCGGTAATGCCCCAGCCCAGGACGCCCACTGCAATATAGTCCAGCACCACGTTCAGCAGCGAGGACAGCAGAAGAAACAGCAAGGGACGCCGGGAGTCCCCCAAACCGGTAAACACCGCATTGGAGGTATTGTAGGCAAACATGGGGATCAGACCGGCAGAATAGATCATCAGGTACGCTCTGCCGCCGGTATACACATCCCCGGCTGCATTCAGCCAGCGCAGCAGCGGCCCGGCAAGGGAAAGCCCCAACGCCATCAGAATGGCACCCAGAGCGGTCATGGAAATTTCCGTGGTGTAGATGGCGCTCTTCAGATCGCCCATCTTCTTTGCGCCGTAAAGCTGGGAAACGATGACGCTGCAGCCCATGGATGCACCGGTGGAGACGGCCAGGAAGAACAGGGTAATGGGATAGGCAGCGCCCATGGCAGCCAGCCCCGCCGCACCGTTATATTGCCCCAAAATCACACTGTCTACTATGTAATAAATCTGCTGCAGCGCCGTACTCAGCAGCAGAGGCAGAGAGAATTTCCAGAGCAGCCGAAACGGCTTACCCACGGTCAGGTCATTCATTGCGGATACACTCCTCTCTTCCGGAAGGTACCGCAAATTGCGCCTGCCGAATCATCAGAACACAGCCTCCATCCCGGGAAACTGCGAAAGTATCATACGCTTTGCATTGTAATGTATTTATCATATTATCTCCGGCCGCCTCCCGTCTGTAAAGCTTTTAACTTTCATGGCACTTTTGTGTTTTTTTATGAAGTTTTCTCCCGAAAAAGCAATTTTTACACACCTGAAGGTTACGGCATTGTGGCCGCAGGCAAAACAGGAGAGCCGGAACTGCCGCAGCCCCGTTTCCTATGCAGCGCCGGACGATGACGCCGAGATCCCGGCTATGATCACCGAGCGGGAAAAGAAGCTCAGCCGGAAGACCGGCAAGCATATCGTTCTGGTCGCCTTCGACGTGTAAGGAGCTTCTGTCGGGCCGAGGGAATGACATTCCGCCGCCCTGTCAGACACTGCGAAACTCCCATTACGCGTTGCGTGCGCTGCAAATTTACAATTTGAAGCGCACGATTCTATCAGCATCCGGAATCCCGACCAAATCAAAAGAGCGTCCGGCAGCAGCTGCCGGGCGCTCAATGTGGTTCAGGCAGGCTTTTGCCGCCCCGCATGGTCGATTACCGTCTCCCCTGTAAGGAGCAGCTGCGACACGGGCAGCATGGTAAAGCCGTTCTGCAGTAAGTACGCAATGATATCCGGCAGCGCCTCGGGCGTATGGAGGGCCGCATTGTGAAACAGCACAATGCTCCCGGATTCCACCCGGCTGCTGACCCGCTGGAAGATGGTTTTTGCGTCATAGTCCTTCCAGTCCAGACTGTCCACATCCCACTGGACGGCCGTCATCCCGATGCTGTTTACCGCTGCAATCACATGGTCGTCATATTCCCCGTAGGGACAGCGGAAGAGGCTTGGACGCACGCCGGTGATGGCCTCGATCTTATCGTTGCAGGCATTCAAATCTACAATAATCTGATCCGTACTCAGCTGGTTGAAATGATCGTGGTGATTGGAATGGTTCATGACCTCATGTCCGGCATCATGCAGGGCTTTGACGCTTTCGGGAAACTTTTCCGCCCAGTCCCCCACCACAAAGAAGGTTGCCTTGACGCCGTAGGTGTCCAGGATATCAATGAGCTGCTGGGTGTCTTCATTCCCCCAGGCCGCGTCAAAGGTGAGAGAGCAATACTTCCCGTCCCGCTGCACACAGTAAACCGGCAGCTGCCGCTCCGTGGCGGATGCGCCCACGAAGGCGGGATTGCACACTGCCGAAAA
>JAZSQG010000256.1:0-3235 GCA_045537855.1 Oscillospiraceae bacterium | reverse complement strand
TGTCGCGCAAGCCTCTATCATGGTTTCTCGACAGACTGAACTCCGCTGCCTCCGGGCAGCGGAGTTCTCTTTTTGGGCATGGAAAGCCGCCGGGCAGGGCCGAATTGCGCCCCAAGGCTTGCAAACGGGCGCAAAATGGTTTACAATGTGTACATAAGTGCGTTTACATCGGTAAAACTGAAATTTAGGAGGATCACACGCATGCTTACCCGCAAACAAAACCTGCTTGAAACCATCAAGATGGGCAACCCCGATCGCTTTGTCAATCAGTTCGACTATATGGAACTGTTCCTTGATCCCATCCACGATCACTGCGGCGGCTTCTGCGAAGTCGGCGGCAGCAAGGTCAACGACTGGGGCGTGAAGGTTTTCTGGCCCGTGGGCGAACCCGGCCCCTTCCCCGTGGTGGACGATGCCAACAAGGTCATCAAGGACATCACCAAGTGGCGTGAAGTTCTGGAGCCCATCGTGCCCGATCCCAGCAAGTACCCCGAAGAAGAGTGGGACGCCATCCTGGCGCAGGTGGAGCAGGTCGACCGCAACGACAAGTTCGTGGCCCCCTGGTTCGTCAACGGCCTCTTTGAGAAGATCCACTACCTCATGGGCGTGGAAGACGCCATGATCAACCTCTACGAAGAACCCGAAGCCATGCACGATCTCATCGACTACATTGTCGACTGGCAGATCGAAGTGGCCAAGGAGACCAAGCGCCGCTATCATCCCGACGCCCTCTTCCAGCACGACGACTGGGGCAGCCAGACCCGTCTGTTCCTCAGCCCCGAGATGTTCCGGGAGTTCATCAAGCCCGCCTACACCAAGATCTACAAGTTCTGGAAGGAAGAGTGCGACTGCCAGCTGATCGTCCACCACTCCGACTCCTACGCTGCCGAGCTGGTGCCCGACATGATCGATATGGGCATCGATGTGTTCCAGGGCGCTGTTCTGGAAAACAACATCCCCGCCCTGCTGAAGCAGTACGGCGGCAAGATCGCCATCCAGGGCGGCCTTGACAACGGCAAGTTCGACACCCACGACTGGAGCAAGGAGAAGATCACCGCTGCCCTCGTGGACATCATCGAGAAGACCGACGGCGGCAAGGGCCTCATCCCCAGCTTCACCATGGGCGGCCCCGGCACCACCTTCGACGGCGCTTACGACTGGGCTACCGCCGAGATCGATCGCCTGAGCAAGATCTACTTCAAGTAAAAAGCGCTTTCCCCACCGGGGCGTGCTTTCTGCACGCCCCGGTTTTTCTGCGCCAAAAGGCGGTGCTGCATGCCGGCAGCACCGCCTTTTTCAAGGGAAACGCTTCCCCTCAATCCGTTTCATAGTTCAGGTACACCCGCAGAATGCATTCCATGGTCTCCGGCACATAATAGGAGGCCGTATTCCGGTCCAGGTCCTCGATGAGGCCTCCCACCATTCGCACCTGCCGGTACCACTCCCCCCGATTGCTCAGCTGCGGCAGGGGCGTTCCGTCCTCCAGCCAGTAGCGGTGGGATATCCCCTCCGGCCCGTATTCCCGGAGGCAAAGGAGGCCGGGGGCCTCCCGGCCCAGCAGCGCATCCCCCATCCATTCAGCACCAGGGACAGCGGCTGCTTTCCCGGTATTGTCCCATTCCGGGATCGCCGCCAGTCCGCTCCATTCCTCATAGCTGCAGCTCATGATCTCGCCGGAATTCAGGTCGAAATAGCGGACCGGATGATACCCGAAGTAGGTTTCCGGGCTCTCCAGCTCCCAGCCCAGGGCCAGCCGCCTGCCCTTCAGGTTTCCAGCAACGCCTTCATGCCAGTAGACGTCACGGAGCATCGCATCCAGTTCTTCCTGCGTTATGCCCATTTCTTCCGGCGTCCAGACCCGCGTGATCTCCCCTTCCGGGCTCATCACGCTCATGCTGTCCTGCCCGAACAAAAGCAGCAGCTCTTCGCCGTAGATCACGGCGCGGTAAGCAAGGGGCGTACACCGGCTTCCGTCCCGGGCTGCCACGGCATAGGCCGTGGGGTCCCCGTCCTCTTCCCCGGCAGCGTCCCAGCCCGCCAGGATCAGCAGCGGATGCACATAGGCTCTGCCGTCAGCCCCGAAGCCTGCCGGGGCCTCCACCCCGCTGTAGACCGGGTCCGTGACCACGGTCCCGTCCGCCGTCATCAGGCCGTAGAGGCAGCCGGTCTCCGCAGGCCAGTCATCCATCAGCCGCAGTCCCGCATAGGGGATCAGAGGGCCGTAGTCCGCCCGGGGAATCAGCTGACCGGTGTATTCCTCATACCGGCGCGAAGCGATCAGCTCCGGGAGCGTTTCCCGTTCCTCCAGCTTCGACCAGTCGGTATATACGGTTTTTCCGCTGCCCTCCGCCTCCTCCGGCGCGGGCGTTGGCTGCGGTGTCGCGGTCGGCTGCGCGGTGGGCTGCGGCAGCGGCACGGCGGGCGCGCAGGCGCACAGCAGCAGGAGGATGCACAGCACCAGAGCCGTCAGCTTCATGGGCTCACCTCAAGAATGGAAACATAGCCCTCGTGAGCCACCAGTTTTTGCCCCTCTTCACCCAGCAGCCAGTTATAGAGGATGCGGTTGGGGGCGTCCTCCGGCGCGTCGGCGGGAATGACCACATATTTGGGGTTCAGCAGGGGGTATTCCCCGCTGCGGATGGTCTCCGGCGAAGGCTCCACCCCCTCCAGCGCCAACAGCTTCAACCCCTGTGCCATCTTCATCTCTTCAGCATAATAATAGACGCTGTAGCCGATGGCACCGGAGCTGCCGTCATAGCTCCTGACCACCTCCATGAGCTGCCCCATGGTACCGATGACATAGGCGCTGGGAGCCTCCATCATGGGCGTACCCTGCATGACCAGCTTCTCCATAATGGACTGGCTGCCCGCATCGGCATTGCGCTGAAAGGGGATGATCTCCAGATCCGGGCCGCCCAGCTCGTTCCAGTTGGTGATCTCGCCGGTATAAATGGCTTTGGCCTGCTCCACGGTGATGGAGTCCACCGGGTTATCTTCATTCACCACAAACACAAAGGCATCCGTGGCAAAGGCGCTCTGCTCCCACTGAAAGCCCCGGGCTTCCTTTTCCGCCAGAACGCTCTCGTTGGGTTCCCCCACGATGAGCAGCTCCGCCATGCCGTCCAGGAGCTTATAGTAGGCATTGGTGGTTTTTGAGAAGTTTACCAGATCGGCAGCCTCTTCCCGGCTCTCCCCCAGCAGCACGGCGCAGACCGCCTGGGCCAGAGGCGCCGTG
>JAZSQG010000105.1:0-4388 GCA_045537855.1 Oscillospiraceae bacterium | reverse complement strand
CCGGAGGGCGCTTTTTTCATGCTTCCGCCCTCCCTTCCTGACCTGCTGCCGCTTCCCGGGCCTGCCGTTCCCAGGCGGCCCGGTAAAGTCCGTCAAGGGCCATGAGTTCTTCGTGGGTGCCCTGCTCGGCCACATGCCCGTCATCCAGGAAGAGGATGTTGTCGGCATGGCGCAGGGCGCTGAGCTTGTGGGAGATGAGCAGGGCGGTCTTGCCCTGCAGCTCCGCCCGGAGGGCGGAAACGATGGCCTGCTCCGTGAGGTTGTCCACAGCGGAAAGCGTATCGTCCAGGATCAGGATCTCCGGGTCCCGCACCAGTGCCCGGGCCAGGGCGATGCGCTGCTTCTGCCCGCCGGAAAGATGGGTGCCCCGCTCGCCCACCTGGGTGTCAAAGCCCTGGGGGAAAGCTTCGATCTCCCGGCAGATGCTGCTGAGCCGGGCAGCACGGCGCATATCGGCATCGTCCTTGCCGGGGGCGTAGAAGAGAATGTTGTCCCGGATGCTGGCGGAGAAGAGGAAACCGTCCTGGGGAACATAGGCGATGGCGCTGCGCAGGTCCACCGCGCTCAGCTGCGTAATGTCCGTGCCGCCCACGAAAAGCATCCCGGATTCCGGGCAGCGCAGCTTCAGCAGCAGGGCTGCCAAAGTGCTTTTGCCGCTGCCGGTGCCTCCGGCGATGCCCAGGATCTTTCCCGGTTCCAGCCGGAAGCTCACGTTTTCCAGGGCGGGGCGACGTGCGCCGGGATAGGTGAAGGACAGATTTTTCGCCTCGATGCCGCTGCCCGGGAGCGCGCCCCGGGAAATGCGGTCAAATTCGGGCACGGAGGGCTCCCGGTAGATGCTCATCAGGCGCTGATAGCTGGCAGCGCCCCGCTGCACCATGTTCATCAGACGGCCGAACATGGCCACCGGCTGCTGGATGAGCAGGAGATAACCCAGAAATGCCACCAAAGTAGCCAACTCCATTTCGCCGCTGAGGACCCGCCTGCCGCCCATGATGAGGGCCACGGCGTAGCTCACGCCGAAGGAAACGGCAGTGATGGGTCCCAAGAGGGCGCTGGCGTCATTGAGGCGGACATTGGCGTCCCGCATGCTGTCGGACAGTTCGCTGTAGCGTGCCTGCCACTCATCCTCCCGGGCGAAGGATTTTATGACCTTCATGCCCATGATGGATTCGTTGATGAAGCCGGAAATTTTCTGAAACAGGTCCTGGGAGCGGCGGGTGCGCGTGTGTACCCGTTTTCCCAGGGCGACGGTGGCCCAGATGCAGAAGGGGAGGGGCAGCAGAGCCAGAAGGGTCATCTTCGGTGAGCAGCTTACCGCCATGGACCAGATGGCGATGAGGCCGGTGAAGATGCCCCGGGAGCCCATGGCCACCACCGGACCGAAGACCTGCCGGGCAGCGTTGACATCGTTGACGGCGAAGGCCATCATATCGCCGCTGCGCCAGCGGGAGAAGAAGGACTGGGGCAGGCTCTGAAGCTTGCGGAACAGCTCCTCCCGGAAGAAAATCTCCATGCGCCGGGAGTTCATGATGATGAACATGCGGAACAGGAAAAAGGTGAGGAACACCGCCACGGCGATGCCCACCAGCAGCACTGCCTGAGAAAAAATCTGCGTCCGGCTGCAGCCCTGTTCCAGCATGCCGATGGCGTCGCCCAATACTTCGGGCGCCAGATTGGTGATGCGGGAATTCAGGAGCAGAAAAACAAAGCCGGGTATGTACATCCAGCCGTGTTTTTTCAGAAACTTTTTTAGGATGGGGTCCACCTCCTCGGAAACTACGGGTCATAAAAAAGCAGCCCTGCCCGATGTCGGCGGACACGGACAGGGTGTAGGCGGTCAGCCGTGACCGCCGCAGGCACTGGGAATCTCGCCTTCCAGGCACAGCAGTGTGCCGAAGGCATTTGTCCCCGCTTCTTTGAAGCTCAGGGCGCAGAAGTAGGTTTTCTGCCAGTCTTCGGCGCAAAGGACGTAAAGGGGCAGCTTTTCGTAGCGGAAGCGGGCAAAGTGCAGCAGGGCGTTGCCCGCGCCGGGCTCCTGCGAGCCCAGGAGATACAGCTTGCAGCTGGGCTCGGGCAGCTCCATGTCCCACACAGGGGAGGGCACCTGCTGCCCGGGGAGGCTCCAAAGTGCTGCTGCCCGGAAGCGCCCGTCCTCAAAGAACGTGTGGATTTCGCCCGTTTCATGGTAGGCTTCCACCACTTCCGCTGCGTGGGCAAGCTGCGCGTCCTTCTCCGGGAAGGCGCGGCAGAAGCTCTCGCTGCGGCTCAGCGTATCGGCAAAGAGGGCGGCCAGCTCCCGGCGTTCCTCGACGGTATAATTTCTGCATTTCATTTCAAACATTTTGTTCACCCCGCTACAGGATAGCATATTATAATTGTCAAATCCAGCATTATCGGTTATAATTTGCCCATGAAATGTATGCTTTGCCCCCGCCGCTGCGGGGCTGACAGAGAAAAGGGGCAGCGGGGCCGCTGCCATGCGCCTGCGCTGCCGGTTTTGGCCAGGGCTGCCCGCCACGATTGGGAGGAGCCCTGCATCAGCGGCAGCCGCGGCTCTGGCGCGGTCTTTTTTGCGGGCTGCAATCTGGGCTGCGTGTTTTGCCAGAATGCGGCCATCAGCCGGGAGGTCCGGGGGGAGGAGCTGGATGCTTCCGCCCTGCGGGATGTATTCCTGCGCCTGCGGGATACCGGGGTGCATAACCTGAATCTGGTCACTGCCACGCCCTATGCCGACACCGTGGCCAGGGCGCTGGAGCAGCCCATCGGAATTCCGGTTATCTGGAACAGCGGCGGCTACGAAAGTTTGGAGACCCTGCGCATGCTGGAGGGGAAGATCGATATCTACCTGCCGGACATGAAATATTCCGAGAGGGAACCCGCCCGGCTGCTTTCCGGGGCGGAGGATTATCCGGAGGTGGCTTCTGCCGCCATCCGGGAGATGTACCGCCAGACCGGGCCCTGCCGCTTTGACGGTGAGGGGATCCTCCAAGGGGGCGTGGTGCTGCGCCATCTGGTGCTGCCGGGCTATCTGAGTAATTCCAAGGGCGTGCTGGAGTGGTTTGCCGACAGTTTTCCCCCGGGGGATGTGCTGCTGAGCCTCATGGCCCAGTATACCCCCAACGGGCAGGGCGGACCGGCGCGTCCCCTGCGGGAAGCGGAATATAACGAAGTGGTGGACTATCTGTACATGCTGGGCATCCGGGACGGTTTCATTCAGGACCTGAGCGCGGCGGATGGCGGCTATGTCCCCACCTTTGACGGAACGGGGCTCACATGACAAAACCGGAACTGCGTGAAAAGGCCCTGGCGCTGCCGCAGCAGCCGGGGGTCTATATTATGATGGACAGGCAGGGCGAGGTCATCTATGTGGGAAAGGCCAAAGCCCTGAAAAACCGGGTGGTCAGCTACTTTCGGGAGAGCGGGCACAGCCCCAAAACGGCGGCCATGGTCTCCCATGTGGACCATTTTGATGTGATCATGGTCCGCAGCGAGTTTGAAGCGCTGATCACGGAAAATCAGCTCATCAAGCTCCACAAGCCCCGCTATAACATCCTGCTGAAGGATGACAAGGGCTATCCCTATCTGCGCATCGACTGGTCCCGGGACTATCCCGATATGAAGCCGGTGGGCCGTCCCGGGCGTGACGGGGCCCGCTATCTGGGGCCTTACGGCAGCCGCAGTACCCTGTTTACCGCCATGGGACAGGTGCGCAAGGCCCTGCTTCTGCCGGACTGCAGCCGGAAATTTCCGGCGGACATCGGAAAGGGGCGGCCCTGCCTGAATCGGGACATCGGCCTTTGCGAGGGCTGGTGTACCGGGACGCCGGACGGGGAAGCCTACCGGCGGCGGATGCAGCAGGCGGAGATGATCTTTGAAGGGCGCTCCGGGGACCTGGAAAGGGACGTGGAGCGGGCCATGGAAGAAGCGGCAGAGGCGCTGAACTTTGAGCAGGCTGCCCTGCTGCGGGATCGGCTGAAGGCGCTGCGTTCCCTGCGGGAAAAGCAGCTGGCCGTCTCCGGCGCTGCGGTGGATACCGATGCCCTGGGTTTTTTCCGGGGCGCGGCAAAGAGCTGCTTTGCGGTGCTTCACTATATCGGCGGAAAGCTGCTGGACAAGGACTACGCCCTGCTGGAGACCCCTATGGAGGAAAGCGACGGGGAAGTGCTGAGCGCTCTTGTGCGGCAGTATTATCAGGTGCGGGGCGTTTGCCCGGATACCCTGCTGCTGCCCTTCCCTATGGAGGACAGCGAGGGCATCGCTGCCCTCTTCAGCCAGCAGTTCGGAAAAAAAGTGCAGCTGCTGCAGCCCCGGCGGGGGGATAAACGCCTGCTGGTGGAAACGGCACAGCTCAATGCCCGGGAGGAAACGGAGCGGGCCACCGACCA
>JAZSQG010000126.1:0-2816 GCA_045537855.1 Oscillospiraceae bacterium | reverse complement strand
CGCTTGATGCCCTTGACCGGCGTGCCGTCGGGTCCCAGCTCAAAGCTCTTTGCGCCGAGGGTGACACCCTGATAGATCTTCACATGGTCACCGATGGTCGTCGTCTCACCGATGACGACGCCGGTGCCGTGGTCGATGAAGAAATAGCTGCCGATGGTGGCGCCGGGGTGGATGTCGATGCCGGTGATGCGGTGGGCATACTCCGTCATCATCCGGGGCAGCACGGGCACCTCCAGCGCATACAGGCTGTGGGCGGCCCGGAAAATGCTGATGGCCTCGAAGGCGGGGTACGCCAGCATCACTTCCTTCTCCTCCCTTGCCGCCGGGTCCCCCTCATAGGCGGCGCGCACGTCCGTCTCCAGCAGGGCCTTGATGGCGGGCAGCTCCTCCAGAAAGCGCCGGGCCGTCTCCCCGGCCTCGGGACAGGGGGGCGGCAGCTGCTCCAGAATGTCCCGGAGGAGGTAGAAGGTCTCCGCCAGGCTCCGCTCCCGGCTCAGCTGGGCCGTGCCGCCGAAGACATCCGGGAACATGGCCTGCCGCAGCAGGCCGATGAGCTCCTCCACCTGCCGCTTGAGACCCGCGCCGCCGAAGTCCTGTCCGTCCCCGCTGCGCTCCAGCGCCCGGGCAATGGCCCCGAAATCCGGGGCGCCGCCTGCGTATTTCCGTTCCGGCATGTTTCCCGCTCCCTTCTCAGTCCCCAAACAGGGGGGTGGACAGATAGCGGTCGCCGGTATCCGGCAGGAGCACCACGATCTGTTTTCCTGCGTTTTCTTCCTGTTTGGCCGCTTCCAGGGCCGCATGGAGGGCCGCGCCGGAGCTGATACCCGCCAGGATGCCCTCCCTGCGGGCCAGCAGCCGCCCGGCGGCATAGGCCTGTTCCTCCGTGACGGTAACGATGCGGTCATAGACCCCGGTATCCAGCAGCTCCGGCACAAAGCCGCCGCCGATGCCCTGGAGGCCGTGGCTGCCCGCCTTTCCCCCGGAGAGGACGGGACTCCCCGCAGGCTCCACGGCAATCACTTCCACGCCGCTGCGCTGCTCCTTCAGATAGCGCCCCACGCCGGTGATGGTGCCGCCGGTGCCCACACCGGCGACGAAGAGGTCCACGTTTCCTTCGCAGTCGGCCCAGATCTCCGGGCCGGTGGTCTCATAATGGGCCCGGGCATTGGCGGGGTTTTCAAACTGCCCGGCGATGACGGAGCCGGGATACTGCGCCTGCAGCTCCCGGGCCTTTTCAATGGCGGCGGACATGCCTCCCGCCCCGGGGGTGAGCACCAGCTCCGCCCCGTAGGCCGCCATGAGGCGCACCCGCTCAGCGGCCATGTTATCCGGCATGACGATGATGACCCGGTAGCCCCGAGGCACCCCCGCCGCCGCAAGGCCGATGCCGGTGTTGCCGGAGGTGGGCTCGATGACGGTGCCGCCGGGCTGCAGCAGCCCCGCCGCCTCGGCGGCGTTGAGCATATACAGGGCGGCCCGGTCCTTGGCCGAGCCAGCGGGATTGCAATATTCCAGCTTGGCCAGCACCCGGGCCTTCAGACCCAGGGCGGCGCCCAGCCGGTCCAGCGCCAGCAGGGGCGTATGCCCCACCAGCTGATCAAAAGCCGTATACAGCATGATTTCCTCCTTCCGCCCCAGATTGCGGCAGCGCGTTTCTGCGGCGATGCGGGACTTTATGACCCTGAAATTATAGCCCCATCTCCGCCCCGCCGTCAAGTTCGTGCGCTTTTCCCGCCGGGAAGAAAATAGTCCTTGACTCTGACGCGGCGTCAGATGTTAGCCTGCTCCTGCAGGCAGCGGTGTTTCCCGGGAAATTTTCGGGAGAGAATCCCCCTTTCCCTTGCCTGCGCCGAAGAAATCAGGTACAATTTCCCGGAAGGGCGGAACCATGCTCCGCCGGATGCGTCAAACAATCAGAGGCTTTGCCATGCAAAGCCCTGCGGAATTCAGAAACGGAGGATTTGCCATGAAGAAACGGAATCGGCTCCTTGCTTTGGCCCTGGCCCTGCTGATGCTGCTGGGTCTCTGCGCCTGCGGCAACAACAACGGCGGCGGCAGCGGCGGCAATGACGGCGGAAACAATGCCGGAAACGGCGGCAGCAGCCAGAGCGGCGGCGACAGCGGAAAGACGGAGATCAAGGGCGTGGACAAGGTGCGCCTGGAGCATGTCTATACCGCGGATTATCTGGACGCCAAGCTGGGCGAAAACAACTGGATTAACAACACCTTCTCCGTAGGCAGCGACCTGTACTTCGTCATGAACTACAATCAGGAGATCCCCCAGGAGGACGGCAGCATCTATTACACCGGCGGCATGCGCCTGAGCCGCCTCAGCGCCGACGGCAGCACGCTGGAGACCCTGCGGGAATACCCCTACGAGAATGAATATGACGAGGAAGCCCAGACCAGCACCTACAGCAACATCTACAACATCGCCGTGGCGCCGGACGGGAGCATCTGGTATTTCCGGGAGGGCGGCTTCTCCGACTGGTCCGACCCGGAAAACTACGTCTATGAAAACTTCAGTAAGCTCATCCACGAGAGTGCCGACGGCACGGTCCTCTGTGAAATCGACACCGCCGAATTCAGCGAGGACGGCTGGTTCTATGCCCAGTACATCTTCCCCCAGGAGGACGGCGGCCTTTATCTCATCGGCGGCAACAACATGTTCCTCCGGCTGGACGCCCAGGGGCAGCTGCTGCAGAACAGGCCCATGGCCCAGGAGGAAAACAGCTGGTTCAACAGCCTCTGCTGCACCGGCAGCGGCACCCTGGTGGGCCTCATGTACAACTATGACCCCATCACCTACGAAAACA
>JAZSQG010000345.1:0-1677 GCA_045537855.1 Oscillospiraceae bacterium | reverse complement strand
CATCCGGGACGGCGTGCGGGACTATAACGATGATGATGAGATCCGCAGCTTCCTGGGCAAGATCCTGGACGGCACGGAGGGCAACGGCAGCGGCAAGATCTACGGCCTGGGCCACGCGGTCTACACCGTGTCCGACCCCCGGGCGGTGATCCTGCGCAAGTATGCTTCCAGCATGGCCGAACGCACCGGCCGGGCGGAGGAATTCCGCCTGATGGAGAGCGTGGAGCGCATCGGCGTCCCCCTCATTATGGAGCGCAAAAACCACGAGCTGCCCATGTGCGCCAAAGTGGACCTGTACTCCGGCCTGGTCTACAGCATGCTGGACATTCCCGAAGAGCTGTTTACCCCCCTCTTCGCCATCGCCCGGGTGGCCGGCTGGTGCGCCCATCGGATGGAAGAGGTCATCACCTGCAACCGGCTCATCCGCCCCGGCTATCAGTCCGCAGTGAAACCTCACGCCTATATCCCCATGGACGAGCGGAGCTGAAGGGCGAAACTACATAAAACTGTCTGCCCCCGGCGGGATGTTTCCCGCCGGGGGCAGTCTGTGTTCAGCTGTGGGTATCGTACCAGTTTCTGGCGTATTCCTGATAAAACTTCTGGATGAGGCCGAATTTCCGCTTCACATTCTCATCGCCCATCTCGCCGGACACATAGGCAGAGAAGATGAAGCCGCCCCCGGGAGCCAGGGTATCCACATAGTTGTGCAGGGCCTGCAGCATCACGCTGTCATCGGTCTCGGAGAAGCTCTCCGGGCCCTGACTGTCCCAGCCGCCGGCAATGGTGAGCCGTCTGCCGTATTTCTTCTTGATGCCCACCAGGTCGTTGGAGGGCTGGGCGGGATTCCAGGCCACCACCCCCAGTTCCTCCATCCAGTCGTCAATGAAGTCCTCGCAGCGGCCGCAGTCGTGCTTTTCCAGGAAGACACCGCTGTTGTGCACCAGATCGGCAATGCGCCGGTAGAAGGGCAGCACCAGCGTGCGGAAGCATTCCCCGGAAATGAAGGGGGCACGGGCGGTGGCGGTATCATCGGGGATGCACACCGCATCGGGCTTATAGTGGTGCAGAACTTCCTTCAGCACCCGCTCATAGAAGCTGCAGAGATAGTCAAAGAGAGCGTATACCTCCTCGGGCTCCTCCATGATGGCGCAGAGGCCCTCGGTGAAGCCCATGAAATCGCAGATGCGCTGGAAGATCTTCCCCCAGTAAAACACGGTGCCGAAGCGCTGGGTATCGATGTCCTTCAGGTCCTTGGCCGCCAGGGCTGCCCAGTCCACATCGCTGAGATCCGGCGCTTTGATCACATCCCGCCAGCGGCGGATATCATGGAGGAGGAACTTGCCCGGCATGGGCAGCGGCGTGCCGCCGAAAACACCCTCCTTGCCGATATACTCCACGCCGAACTCATCCACATGGTAGCCCGGCTTCTTCACGTCCACGAACCGGGAGCACTTGAAATCCCGGAAGCCTCCCTGAGGCAGAAATGCAGGCATCTCTCCCCGGTACATGCGGTAGATATTTTCCCGTTCCGTCAGTGTCGCCATTCTTCGCTCCTTTCCGCAGCAACTGCAGCCTTTTTTTGCCATTATACGCCCCTTTGTCCCCCGCCGCAATCCTTTCTTTCAAAGCAGTCGCGGGCTGCCGGAACTTCCGGCAGCCCCCGGTTTTTCTACCGTG
>JAZSQG010000375.1:0-4369 GCA_045537855.1 Oscillospiraceae bacterium | reverse complement strand
CACAGCAGGGATGATATCGTCATGGATGTTTGCCTCCGTGGTGGCCGGGATCGGCACCCGCCTCATTATACTCCCAATACAGGTAAAGTGCAAGTGCGGCGCGCCAGTCCTGCAAAATGAGAAGCGGCAGCGCCGCAGCTCCCGAGGGGGAGCACGGTGCCGCCGCAGCCTTACAGACTGTCCAGAAACGCTTCGAAATTGCCGTTCAGCACGGCTTCAAATTCGCTTCGGCTGAGGGGCAGGGTGAAAAAGCGCTCCATCTCCTCGGCATAGTCCCAGAGGGGATAGTCCGTGCCGAAAAAGACCCGCTCCAGCCCCATGTGCCGCAGCTGCCGGGCGCTTTCCTCGGGGCCCAGCAGGGGCAGGGTGCTGGACACGTCGAACCACACGTTGTCCCGCCGGAGAAAATCCCGGTCCCGGTCCCAGACGTGGTAGCCCCCCAGGTGGGCGGCAATGACCTTCAGCCGGGGGAAATCCTCCAGCAGGCGGCCCAGCCGCCGGGGAGAAGAGTAGTCATAGCGGTGGTCCCCCATGTGAAAAAGGATGGGCAGCTTTCGGGCGCTGGCTTCCTCGTAAATGGGGTAAGCCTGCCGGTCGTCGATGTAAAAACGCTGAAAATCCGGGTGCAGCTTCAGGCCATGGAGGCCCAGGGCCTGCAGCGCGGCCATTTCCGCCGCCACGTCGCAGTCCGGATGCATGGCGCCGAAGCCGAAAAACTCCGGCCGCGCGGCGCAGCGCTGGGCGATAAAGTCGTTGATGAAGCGCACCTGCTGGGGTACCGTGGCCACCGAACAGACCAGATAGCGCATGACCCCGTATTTTCCGCCCTTTTCCAGCAGCTCCTCCTCGCTCCCGTGGCCCCGGGCGGGGAGGTCGTAAAAGCGGCCGATGTTTTCGGATGCTTTTTCCGCGATCTTGGCGGGGTAGATGTGGGTATGGGCGTCGGTGATCTGAAATTCCAGAGGGGAGAAGGCCATGGGAGCGCCATCCTTTCGGGTCGATTCCCCGCTTCCCGCCGGGGGAAGCAGGGCACCTGCTGACTATACCACGTTCCCGGCCCGGATGCAAGCCGCCGGGCCATTTCTCCCGCCCGGATTTTGGCGGAGCAGAAGAGTAAGGACGCAGTTAAAAATGGCAATTTGTGGGCTTAAACAATTGACGCTTCAGGTGCCGACTGCTATAATCGAAAGCGGAACGAGAGAAACCTGTGAGCTGCGGCTGCGGCTCCGCTGAAGCCTAAGGGGGTTGGTACTTGCAGAATTCGGGCTCAGGACCCGACGCGGCGCAGAGAAAGGCGCCGGTGAGAAGGCTGCGTTCCCGCAGGGGTACGCGCATTTTCGAAAAGAGAAAAAGCAAAGTAGAAAAGAAAGGAATGGCAACCATGAAAACCCGCAAGACTCTTGCAATGATTCTGTCTCTGCTGCTTCTGGTGTCTCTGCTGGCCGGCTGCGGCGGCAACACCACGGGCGGCAACACGGCGGGCGGCAACAGCGGCTCCGACCAGGGCACTGTGGCCCCTGACAGCGGTACGGCTCCCACCGATGCGCCGGATGCTCCCACCGACGCGCCGGATGCGCCTCCCGTGGAGGACAGCCCCTACAACTTCGCTGCCGGAAACTACGAAGTGAACGAAGAGGGCTATCCCACCGAGCGCTATGTTTATGAGCTGCCTCTCAGCACCACCGATGAAGTGCTGACCTACTGGACCACCTGTTATTCTCCCGAGCTCATCCCCGAAGAGGGCTGGGGCGAAATGGATACCTGGAAAGGTCTCCGGGAGATGACCGGCGTCAATATTGAGTACAACACCGTTTCCTGGCAGAGCCGCGACTCCAACTTCGCCGTGCTGCTGGCTTCCGATGATCTGGATGACATCCTGGCTCAGGGCAACTTCTTCTACTCCGGCTCCCTGCTGGAGGCTGTGGAAGAAGCGTACTTCGTGAACCTGGCCGAATATACCGATTACATGCCCTGCTACCTCTACGAATGCTATGAGGCCAGCAAGGCCAACGCCGATATCCTCAATTACATGTACGATGCCGAGGGCGTCATGTCCACCATGTACGGCCGCTATGACCGGGTGACCCCCCAGATGGGCCTGTATGCCCGTCAGGACTGGCTGGATGAGCTGGGCCTGGGCAAGTCCGATGAGATCCGCACCTTTGACCAGCTGACCGGCGTGCTGGAAGCCTTCAAGACCCGTGACCCCGAGTGCTGGCCCCTGCACATGTTCGATATCATCGACCTCGACAACTACATGTTCACCGGCTACAACACCTACCTCCAGGGCAGCAGTCTGAGCTCCAAGCGCGTTGTGGACGGCAAGGTGGAATTCTGCGGCAGCACCGATGACGACGGTCTGGCCATGGCCCAGGTCAATGCCTGGTACAACGCCGGCTACATCAACCCCAACTACGGCTCCCACTCCTCCACCTTCGACGGCGGCGGCTATGCTGCCAACGATACCTGCGGCATCTTCGCCAACGTTGCCTCCACCATTGCCACTGTGGAGGCCGGCATGGTAGACCCCGATGCCATGTGGGAACCCGTGCCCCGTCTGCTCCTGCAGGAGGATCAGGTCGTCCATTTCGGCCAGAGCAACACCGGCTTCCATTACGGCAGTGCCAACGTCTCTGCTACCTGTGAAAACGTGGAGCTCGCCGTGACCTGGCTGGATTTCTGGTTCAGCAAGGAAGGCTCCGACTACACCAACTGGGGTCCCCAGGGCTTCATGTGGGACTATGATGAGAACGGCAACCGCCGCCTCACCGACTTCATCCTCAATCATGAGATCGACTCCGCCGTGGTCATGTGTGTTTACGGCTGCAGCCACCTCATCGAGTTCTGCCTGCTGCAGACCGACCGCTACTATGCCTTTGACGGCGGCGAGCGTGTCACCCGCTCCTTCGACGTGTGGACCGTGGAAAACTATGACGGTGCCTACGACTTCCCCACTTCCATCAAGCTGGATGACGATGCCAATGCCCAGGCCGTTGCCCTGATGGCGGACCTGAACACCTTCTATGTGGAAAATCTGGTTCTCTTCATCGACGGTTCTACCCCCATGTCCCAGTGGGATACCTTCCAGACCGATCTGGAGCGTTTCCATCTGAGCGAAGTGGAGGCCCTGTGGCAGGAGGCCTACGACGCCTACATGGCAGCCTGAATCCGGCTGAAATAGACAGGAAAGCAGGTAATCAATATGGCAGAAAACAAGACCCCCGTTCTTTCCATCGACGGAACGATGTTCAAGCGCAGCGGCGCCTGGTTCGGCTTGTTCCAGCGGGGCCGGGGCTACGGCCTCACCAAGCTCTATCTGGGCTCCTGCCACGGTATGGCCGCCCGCGCGCCCGACAAGGGCAACATGATCAACATCTACCCCACCTTTGAGGGCCGCAAGCTGCCCTTCACCGTGGAGGTGGTGCCCGCGGAGCTGACCATCCGCACCCAGCACGGCGATGTGCGCTTCACCTTTGCCGACACCACCAAGATCCTCGCCCAGGGCGATCCCGGCATGGGCCTCCTCTTCGAGAAGACCATGGTCCAGCATGAGACCGTCCATCCCCGGAAGGACGGGGCCTGGGAAGCCTTCTTCCGCCTCACCTCCACCGTGGTATTCAAGGGTCTGGAAGGCTCCGCCTTCGCCTTCAACAAGGGCGGAAAGTACTGGAACTGGGAGACCCTTTCCAGCGACATGATCCAGGGCCGCACCGAGCCCGCAGCGGACGGCACCTTCACCCTGGTGATGGAATCCTTCCCCGCCGGCGGCTGGGTCCGGGACAGCTATCCCGGCTATGCCGAGGCCAAGGCCTCCATGCAGGCCGAGTGGGACGCCTTCTATGCCAAAATGCCCAGCTTTGCGGAAGCCTATGAGCCGGGCCGCCTCAACTGTGAATACACCCTCTGGACCTACCTGATGAAGCCCTACGGCCAGACCAAACACACCATGATCCAGATGTTTGCCGGCGTCATGGGCTCCCAGTGGCAGATGTGCCAGAATGCGGTGGCTCTGCAGGAACACCTGGACACCGCCATCGAGCTGCTCCTTGCGCCTCTGGCCCGGGCCAGTGCCGAAGGCCAGCTGGCCGACAGCTATGACGATGCCGCCTACGAGAGCATCATGATCAAGCCGCCTGTCCACGGCTGGGCCCTGAAGCAGATCATGAAGCATCACGATCTGCTGGCGGAAGTGCCCCGGGAAAAGCTGGAGTTCATTTACGAAGGCGTGGGCAAGTGGGGCGACTGGTTCATGAACTACCGGGATGACGACGGCGACGGCCTGCCCATCCTCTTCCACGGCGACGAGACCGGCCTGGACGATACCACCATGTTCCTGGAGCACGGCCAGCTCATCACCCCGGATATCAGC
>JAZSQG010000235.1:0-4012 GCA_045537855.1 Oscillospiraceae bacterium | reverse complement strand
GCAGAACTCCACCAGAACCACGCTGGTTCTGGATGCATTGCTGTGGAGATAGCCGATCTTCTCCAGTTCCTCATCCGCTTTTTGCAGCTGCTCGGCGGTTCCTTCCGCATCAATGAACAGGGTATGGGAATCGACGGCCTTATTGTAGCTGACACGGGTGATGTTCACCCCAAGAGCCGCAAAGCACTCGCTGGCTTTCAGGAATGCGCCGATATGGTCCGGCATGGTAGTAACATAGGACTTTCTCAAAGGAAACACCTCATTCACAGCGTCTGTTCCGCAAACGGGCCGCTGGCATGATGCAGCCGGAAGGCCCACGCCTTCTATTCCATCAAAGCTCCCGCAGCAGGGCGTTCCTCAGCTTTGCGTTGAAGCTGAGCTGCTCCCAGAGTCTCCCCCGCTGGGCGGGAGACGCCTCCAGATACCGCATGCCGCAGTCGCTCCCGGCCAGCTGCCGCAGCAGCAGGCGGGGCATCAGAGCCAGGTCATCTTCGTTGAGTTTGCCGCAGACCTGATAAGCACGGATATAGCTGCGGAGCTTTTCCCGGTCCAGCCGCCCGTCCGGCAGGAAGGGCGCGGCATAGGCAAAGGAGCGCAGCAGCTCCCAGGCCGCAGGCTGGGTGCTGGCGGAAGTCCAGTCCACCACGGCGCGGATGCCGTCCAGTGCGCAGACGAGCTGCTGCACCCGATAGTCGCCGTGGCTGTTGACCATGGTCAGGCGCTCTGCGGGAAAGTCTTCCTGCACATAGACTTCCAGCAGCTGCAGGCGCTCCCGGGCGTCCTCAGCCGCATCCTCTTCTCCCCGCTCCTGAGCCAGCTCCAGGGTCTTTCTGCACAGCTCCAGCGCCTCCTCCAGCTTGGGGCGGCGGCAAAAGGCGCAGCCCTCCCCCTCCGGCAGCGCCGGGAAATCCGCCAGGGACATGTGGAGGCGGCCCAGCAGCATAGCGGAAGCAAAGAGGAGGTTTTCCGGCAGGCTGCCCGTGGGGTAGCTCGCCCCTTCAAAATAGCGCTGCAGGGTGAAAAAGCGGCCCCCGGCGTCCCACTGGACGGTCTCCCCGTCCAGCCCCGGCAGGAAGCTGCACACGGGGATACCCTTCTCCCAGAGATGGTCACAGACCCTGGGTTCCAGCGCCGGATGCTTCCAGGCGCTCTCTTCGGGGAATTTCAGCAGAAGCCGCCCCTTGGGCGTCTCCATGAGATAGACCTGGGAGCCTGCGCCGAAGCCCAGTTCCCGCAGTACGGGCAGGCCGTAATGTTCCTGAATCAGCTGTTCATACATCGTTTTGTTTCCCTCTTTCCTTCCGTTCCCGGGTGTAGGTCTGCACGCCCCAGACGCCCACCAGAATGGCGGTCGCCGCCAGAGGCAGCACGGCGGAAGCCTTCTCCCGCAGGAGGAACACACCCGCAAAAATCGAAACCAGCGTGGTAATATTGACAAAAGCGGTCATCTGCGCCACCGGGAGATAGGTGGCGGAGTAGTTGATGAGGAAATAGCCGGTGACGGAGCTGGCAAGGCCCAAAAACAGGGCCGACAGCACAAAATTCCAGTGCTTCATAGGCTCCAAGAGGGCGGCAAAGTCCCCCCGGTAGCGGATAAGGGCCAGGACCGTGAAAAAGACAAAGCCCTCGGTAAACATCCAGTAGGTGCGGGAAAAGGCGCTGAATTCCCGGGAGCTGAGGCGACTCAGCATGGTATAGCCCGCCCCGGAGATCACAGCCCCCAGCAGGAGGAGCACACCCAGCAGGCTGGTGCTGCCCCCCTCCCCGGTCTGCTCCAGAGACAGGACCACCACCCCCGCTACGGACAGGACGGAAAACAGGCTCTGCTGCCAGGTGGGGATCTCCTTCATGAACAGAGCCGCCATCACCAGCGCCATAATGGGGATCAGGGCGATCATGACCCCGGAAAAGGTGGCCGTGGAGTTCTGGATGCCGTAGCTTTCAAAGAGGAAATAAAGGACCGGCTCGCAGATGCCCATGAGCATCAGCTTCGGCCAGGGCTTCCCCTTCAGGCGCAGGGGCGCCTTCTGCCGCAGGGCCACAAGGTTCAGGGCGATGACGGCGAAGAGAAAGCGCCAGAACAGCAGCGCCGTGGGCTCGGAATCCCGCAGACCCAGCTTGGTAAAGAGAAAGCTGAAGCCCCAGATGCAGTTGCCCAGAATGGCCGCCAGCATGGCAAGCTTCACCTTTCCGCCCCGTTCCTTCATGTTCCGCGCACCTTTCCCCCGTTTTTCGCCCGGCTTCGGGCCCTGCGGAGCGCGCTCCGCAACTTTGTCATTCTATTGGATTTTTCCCCGCTTGTCAATTCCGCCCGAAGGGCTCTCACAGCCATACAAAATTATAAAAACCGGTACAAAAACCGCCGAAATGCTGTTGAGTTAACGCTCAGAATGTGCTATAGTGAATCATCAGACTTCAAAATACTTATAAGGAGAATAGAAATGAAAGATTTCGCAGGCAAAATCGCATTTATTACCGGCGGCGCTTCCGGCGCTGGCTTCGGCTACGCTCAGATCTTCTCTGAGGCCGGCATGAAGGTCGTCATCGCTGACGCCCGCCAGGACCATCTGTATGAGGCCATGGCTTACTTCAAGGAAAAGGGCGCTCCTGTCCATCCCATCAAGCTGGACGTCACCGACCGTGAAGCTTACGCCGCTGCTGCCGACGAGACCGAGAAAGTCTTCGGCGGCACCCCCGATCTGCTGATCCTCAACGCCGGCGTCAACGTCTTCGGCCCTGCCGAAGCCTCCACCTATGACGACTATGACTGGGTTGTCGGCGTCTGCTTCTGGGGCGTTGTCAACGGCCTCGTCACCTTCGTCCCCCGCATGATCAAGGCTGGCCCCGGCCGCCACATCGCCGCCACCGTTTCCTGGGGCGCTTTCGGCTCCGGCTCCACCACCGCTCCCTACTCCGCCGCCAAGGCCGGCGTGCTGAACCTGATGGAGAGCTACTGGGAAGCCCTGAAGCCCTACGGCATCGGCGTCAGCGCCGTCACCCCCGCCAACATCCGCTCCAAGATCTACGAGGCCGCCATCCAGGGCCGCCCCGAGCAGTACGGCAACACCGGCTACAACGTCAGCGAAGGCACCCAGAAGCTGCTGGCCAGCATCCACGCCAACGGTATGGATCCCCGTGAGCTCGCCAACCGCCTGAAGAAGGGCATCGAGGATGAACTGTTCCTGGTCGTTCCCTACGATCACGGTGCCCGCATGGTGGAGCTGCAGCTGGAGCGCTTCAAGTACTTCGCCAGCGTGGAAGGCATGAAGGAGTGGGAAGCCAAGAAGGCCGCTCCCCTCACCGAGGAAGAGATCGACCTCGCCTCCGAGCGTGAAGGCTACGATATGCGTGCCGCCATGCAGCAGCGCCGCGAGAATCCCGACGTTTCCCACATCGCTCCTCCCAAGGACAACATCGGCTTCGGCAAGGCCCGTGCCGACCTGGATTGGATCGACTCCAAGAAGAAGTTCGACGCATAAGTTCATCCGGAAAACCGGCGAAAACAGGGGAAGCGGCATTGCCGCTTCCCTTTTTTCAGTGCCGGTATCCGGTGCCGCCGCTTCTGCGCAGCGATCTCCGCAAATTCGCCTTGACGATTGGAGCGGCATCTAGTATAATACCCCGGCATGGAGACGTATCGAAGTGGTCATAACGGGGCTGACTCGAAATCAGTTTGGGAGCAATCCTACGAGGGTTCGAATCCCTCCGTCTCCGCCATAAATAAAGCACACCTCAACCGAGGTGTGCTTTTCTTTCGTAAAATCAGTTTCCGCAGTCGAACAAGTGCCTGATCAGGCAGGCGGTGGTGCTGATCAGAAGAGAGAAGAACAGGAGCAGCAGACCTACCAGAATTGCACTGACAATGCTGGTGGCAACGATGCCCACAGCCAGAAGCACCACAGCAAAGAAAATGCTTCCCAGAGCACCGATGAGCAGGCTGTTCAGCGCGATGCAGGTACAGCCGCATCTCGGGCATTGCTGTTGAATAGATGATGCTAACAGCAGAATGCCC
>JAZSQG010000327.1:0-9242 GCA_045537855.1 Oscillospiraceae bacterium | reverse complement strand
CTATTGTAAACACATACAGCAATTGAAAGGAGCAAACAGCATGATCAAGGATTTTCAGGGCAAGGTAGCCTTTATCACCGGCAGCGCCAGCGGCATCGGCATGGGCATCGCCCACGCCTGCGCCAAGCACGGCATGAAGGTGTGCATCGTGGATAAGCGCGAGGATGCGCTGGCCGAAGCCATGAAGTGGTATCAGGAGCGCGGCTATGAAGCCACCGCCATTCCCCTGGACGTCACCGACCGGGAAGCCTACGCCAAAGCTGCCGACAAGGCCGAGGAAATTTATGGCAAGATCCACCTGTTGGTGAACAACGCCGGTGTTTCCGCGGGCAGCACCGTGTGGGATTCCTCCTGGAATGACTGGGACTTCATCATGAGCATCAACTGCATGGGCGTGGTCAACGGCATCAAGACCATCGTGCCCCGGATGCTGAAGCACGGCGAAGAGGCCCATGTGGTCTCCACCTCCTCCACCGGCGGCGTTTTCGCCGTTTCCGGCTGCCCCCTGTACAACTCCACCAAGTTCTTTGTCTCCGGCCTGATGGAATCCGTGGCCGCCGACCTGGAAGGCACCAATGTGGGCGCCAGCGTCCTGTATCCGGGACCCACCAACAGCCAGCTGGGCATCAGCTCTCAGGCTGTCCGTCCCGACAACCTGAAGAACGCCAACGCTCCCGTCTTCGCCCCTCCCGCCGACGGTGAAGCACCCAAGTTCCAGATGCCCGACTTCACCCAGATCTTCATGACCCCCGACGAACTGGGCGAGCGCGTCATCATGGGTATCGAGCGCGGCGACATCTTCATCTGGACCCATCCCGAGTTCAAGGCCGGCACCCAGTGCCGCAACGACGCACAGGTCCGCGCCATTCCCGACGAGCCCCAGACCGACAAGCGCAAGGAACGCGCCGAGGCTCTGAAGTTCTTCGGCACCCTCACCTACAACCCCATGTACGAAAAGCAGAGCACCCCTCCCGGCCTGGCGGAAGACTGGGACCGCAGCAAGGAGTAATTCCCCCACAATCACAGTGCGGCGCATCCATAGGATGCGCCGCATTTTTTGCCTCTGCGGACATTTTTTGACCCTTTCATAAAATTACCGATTTCCCGATTAACATAATTTCCACAACATCTTGTGTTTTATTTTTTCCCGTCAACAATTTTTAAAAAATTGTTGCATTTATACCTATTTTTTCTGTAAAAAACGGTTGAAAACGGCTTTTTTCTCGGTTATACTGCCTAACATGGCAAATACTAGGTTGCCATAATATGCCCGTGCGTTGATTTTTCGGGAGGGTTTGCCGTGATTTACCTGGGCTGCACCGCCTTCCTGCTGTTTTTCCTCAGCGATTATAACGACGCATTCCGGCGTAAAAAGCTGCCGCCTTTCCTCTTTCCGGCAGGCGCGCTGCTCCTCGTTTTCGCCATATTCCGGGAGTGTATTACAGGCACTTCGCCCCTTGCGGCGCTGCCCCTCCGGCTGGGGTTTTACCTCCTTGCACTGGGCTTTCTGATTTTGGAAGTGTATACTTTATTCTTTGCACTGCCCCGTAAGGAAGCTTATGCCGAACCCGGGAAAAAACGCAGCGTCTATCGCAAGGGCATGTACGCCCTGTGCAGGCACCCCGGCGTGCTGTGGTTTGCCGGGCTGTGCTTCTGCCTCTGCCCTGCGGCGGGGCTGAGCCTGCTGAGCGCCGCCGTGTATACGGCGCTGGATGTATTGCTGGTGCTGTACGAAGACAGGCTGGTGTTCCCCCGCCTCATGGACGGGTACGAGGATTACCGCAGCGAGACCCCATTTTTAATTCCCACCCGCAGCAGCATCCGCCGCAGCAGGGAATCTTAACTTCACGCAAATCTAATGAAAGGAGTCGGAACGATGAAGTTTTTCGAGAAGCTGAAAAACAACGGCAGATCCCAGATCTGGCGGGAATACTGCGGCTTCCTGGACCTGAGTCTTTCCGACTACATGTATATTCAGGATCGCCTGATGGAAGAGCAGATCCGCCGCTGGAAGTCCAGCGGACTGGGCAAGGAGCTTCTCCGGGGCAAGGACCCGGTGACGGCCGATGAATTCCGCCGCCTGATGCCCCTGACCCGCTACGACGATTATGCGGATATACTCCTCTGCCGGAGAAAGGAAATGCTCCCGGCCGAGCCCATCGTCTGGATTCAGACCACCTGGGAGGGCGGTCTCCGCCCCATCAAGCTGGCACCCTACAGCCGGGAGATGCTGGATGTGTACAAACACAACATCATCACCGTGACCATGCTGGCTTCCAGCCGCGGGAAAGGCAATTTCAGTCTCCGCCCCAAGGACCGGGTGCTCTACGGCGGTGCGCCGCTGCCCTACGCCACGGGCCTTCTCCCCTCACTCATCAACGAGGATGTGCCCATGACCTGGCTCCCGGATGATGACGCCAGCTCCGGCTTGAGCTTCAGCCAGCGTATCAAGGAAGGCTTCAAGATGGGTCTTCACGGCGGCATCGACTTTTTCTTTGCCATCGGCAGTGTGGCAAACTACATTACCGAAAACTTCGGCCAGGCAGCCGCCGGGAAAGCCAACGGTCTGCTCAGTCCCAAGGTGGTATATCGCTACCTGAGAGGCAAATACATAGCCCGGCGGGACGGGCGCAATCTCCAGCCCGGAGATATCTTCCACATCAAGGGCTTTGTCTGCGCCGGTACGGATTCCTGCCACTATAAGGAGGCACTTGCCAAAGCCTGGGGCGTGCGTCCCATTGAGATTGCCGCCGGCACGGAGGATACCTGCATTGCGGCGGAGACCTGGGAGCAGCGAGGCATGGTCTTCTTCCCCGACGCCTGCTACTATGAGTTCATCCCGGAAGATGAGATGCTCCGGAATCTGCAGGACCCCGAATATCAGCCCCGCACCTGCCTGATGGATGAAGTGCGGGCGGGGGAAACCTATGAACTGGTCATCAGCGTCTTCCACGGCGGCGCCTTCATGCGCTACCGCATCGGCGATACATACCGCTGCATTTCCGCAGCAGCCGGGGAACTCCCCCACTTTACCTTCCAGGATCGGGTACCCACGGTCATCGACATCGCGGGCTTCACCCGGCTGACGGAAGCCTCCATCAGCGAAGTGCTCCGCCTTTCCAAACTGGGCATCGGCGAATGGATCGCGAAGAAAGAGTATGACAGCTGCAACCGCCCCTATCTCCACATGTATCTGGAAATCCTCCCGGAAGCCCAGCAGAATGACGCCCTCAACCGACAGGTGCTGACGGATCACCTTTCTGCCTACTTCCGCTATTTTGACAGCGATTACAGCGATCTGAAAAAGCTCCTTGGCATTGAGCCTTTGCAGATCACCTTCCTGAAATACGGCACCATAGCCGAGTACCGCGCCACCGGCAAGCATCATATCAGCCGCGTCAATCCCCAGGACATGGATCTGCATGAGCTGCTCCGCTCACAGCTCCATCCGGTGAGCCGCGTGGGAGGAGGTGGCAGCATTGGGTAATGTCCCCTACTTGTATATAAACGTCATCGCGCTTTGCTGCTACGTCCTCATGTTCCTGACCTTCCTGGCAGCAAAGAAGACGCAGGAGATCAAAGCCTATATCATTGTCATGGCGGGCTTCATTCTCTGGACCGGCGGATCCGTCCTTATGCGTCTGCAGATGTTCCCGGGCCTGGATTTCTGGTACTATGTATCCATTCTGGCCCTCTTCTCTCTGGCCGTGCTGATCTACTTCTTCGTATGCAGCTTTGCCCGGGTGAAGGGATACTTCCTGAAGATCGTCTGGAGCATCGGCACGCTGATCCTTCTGGTGGTCACCGGCTTCGGCCTGATTCTGGCCCCCCCCGTGGTGGATACCCTGGCAAACGGCGGCATCGTCTTCCGCTATACCATGGGCTGGCCCGTGGTGATCCCCTATCTGTTCTTCTTCTGCATCGTCCTCTCCATCGCCAGAGTTCTCTGGACCATGGTCATGGAAAAGGGCATCCGCGCACCGGGCCTGCTGGAGATCATCATCGGCTGTGCCGCGGTGGGTCTCGGCAACCTGGCACAGCTCATCCCCGGCAACATCTTCCCCTGGGATACCCTCAGCGGCATCATTTTTGCACTGCTGCTCTTCTGGGCACTGTACAAGAAGCGGATGTTCCGTCTGACGCTGCTGGTCTCCCGTTCTCTTCTGACGGTCATCTGCGTGGGGCTGTGTATTCTGACAGCCTCCCTGGTGGTCGGCCCCCTGCAGGCCTTCCTGACGCAGCAATACGGCCTCAGCAACACCACAGCCACCACGGTCATCGCGCTCATCTTCGCCCTGGCCCTCAGCCTGCTCTACACCCTCATCCGGCGCATGATCGACGCCCTCTTCACCCGGGAAGAGCAGCAGGCAAGGCTGCTGAAGAGCTTCTCCAACGCCATCGCCCAGAGTCTGGACACCGGAGACATCATGTCCCGCCTCAGCGGCATCATCAAGTCTGAGATTGCCGTGGGGCATGTGTACATCTGCCTGCGGGAACAGGAAGGTTACGCCATCCGCTTCACCTCCGAAACGCTGGACGATGACAGCTATGTGATCTCCTACGGTAACCCCTGCCTCAAGTATCTCACGGGCAGCGAAAACTACCTGATCCTCAACGAATTCCGCAGCGATCCCCTCTACCGCTCCATGTGGAGCGAGGAGCGGGAGTTCCTGCAGCAGAACAACATTGCCTGCATTGCCGCGCTGAAGGACGGCAGTGATGTGGTGGGTCTGGTCCTCCTCTCCGGCAAAGAAAAATCCAACCGCTTCAGCTATTCTGAAACCAGCTTCCTGGAAACGGTGGTCTCCATCGCCTCCATCGCGGTAAAAAATGCCGGTCTCTACGAGCAAATGTACCGGGAGGCCCGCATCGACAGCCTCACCGGCGTGTACAACTACCGTTACTTTGTTGAAAACATCAACCGGGAGTATGACCGCAGCGGCAAGGACAGTCTGGCCCTCATTTATGTGGACCTGGACGATTTCAAGCTCTATAACCAGCTGTACGGCTCCATTGAAGGCGACAAGGCGCTGAAGACCACCGCCGAGATCCTCAATCTCTGTGTGGGCAGCAGCGGTACCGTGTTCCGCAACAGCGGCAAGGTATTCGCCATCCTCCTACCCGGCTATGACGGGAGAAGGTCGGAAATGCTGGCTGAAGAGATCCAGCGCCGTCTGGAAGCCGTGAACGCCGTTCCCGAGCGGGCGCACCTCAAGCGGCTTTCCGCCAGCTTCGGCATCTGTGTCAGCCCCTATGCGGCATCCACCGCCAAGGAACTGATGGAAAACGCAGATCTTGCGGTGTACAACGCCAAGAACAGCGGCAAAAACAGCATCCACTTCTTCAAGGGCAGCGACCGGGTATCCGTGCGTGTGTCCGTGCGGGCCATGGACATCGTGCAGAAGGCACTGGAACACAACAGCGCCTATCTCACCAACTCCCCCACCATCCATGCCCTCACCGCCGCCATCGACGCCAAGGATCACTACACCTTCAAGCACAGCCACAATGTGGCGGTGTACGCCTCCATTCTTGCCACGGCTGCCGGCCTCAATGATGAGCAGATCGCCATCATCTATGAATCCGGTCTGCTGCACGACATCGGCAAGATCAGCATCCCCGAAACCATTCTGGGCAAAAACGGTTCTCTGACCGATGACGAGTATCACGTCATGAAGAGTCACGTCAACAGTGCCATTGAAATGATCCGCTACCTGCCCTCCATGGACTACGTGATCCCCTCCGCTGTGGGCCACCATGAGCGCTGGGACGGCAAGGGTTATCCTCGAGGTCTCAAGGGCGAAAACATCCCCGTGACCGCCCGCTGCCTCTCCATCGCCGACGCCTACGACGCTATGACCACGAACCGGCCCTACCGCAAGGGGCTTTCCGCCGACTATGCTGCCAAGCAGATCGAGCAGAACGCAGGCACGCAGTTTGACCCCAAGCTGGCCGCCATCTTTGTGGACCTGGTCCGCAGCGGCGACATGGTCATTCCCGAGCATTAATTGTATAAAAAACTCCCGTATTTCCGATGGAAATACGGGAGTTTTTTTATTTGTTCCTTATTTCTTTTTCAGCAGAGTTCCGAAGATGCCGCGGACCACAGAGGAGGTGATCTCACGACCGATGCCGTTGATGGCGCTGTTGTAGGCGCTGTTCAGGGCACGCTCGGCGATGCTCTGATCTTTGGTGACGCTGCGGCGCAGAGTGCTGCTGATGACGGAGCGGGTAGCACTTTTGGCGGCGTTGTTCACCAGAGATTCCGCCTTCTTCACTGCCTGCGTTTTTTTCTTGTCGGAGGCCTTTTTCCTGGCGGCAGCTTCCTTTTCTTCCACCTTTTTCTTTGCAGCTTCTTCCTTCGCCTCAGCTGCAGCCAGTGCGGCGGCTTCCTCTTCCTCTTCCAGCTCCTGTGCACGCTGCGTCAGCATTTCATAGGCAGATTCCCGGTCCACCGGCGCGTCATAGCGGGTACCTACGCCGTCATTTTCCATGGCGCGGCGGCGTTCTTCCTCCTCTGCCCCGCCCATGCGGCTCTGGGGCGGCAGGATAAAGACACGCTCCACAGGCGCGGGGCTGCCGTCATCCTGCAGGAAGGAGACCAGAGCTTCGCCGGTAGCCAGTTCCATGATGGCGTCCGCAGTCTTGAAATTGGGGTTAGGGCGGAAGGTATCCGCAGCGCTCTTCACCTTCTTCTGTTCGGCGGGGGTATAAGCCCGCAGGGCATGCTGCACCCGGTTGCCCAGCTGAGACAGCACTTCCCCGGGCACATCCATGGGGTTCTGGGTCACAAAATAGACACCCACGCCCTTACTGCGCACCAGACGCACCACCTGCTCGATCTTCTGCAGGAGCGCCTTGGGCGCATCATCGAAGAGCAGATGCGCTTCGTCAAAGAAAAAGACGATCTTCGGCTTCTCCACATCGCCCACCTCGGGGAGGGCTTCATAGAGCTCCGTGAGCATCCAAAGCAGAAAAGCGGAATACAGCGCGGGATACTGGAAAAGCTTCACACAGTGGAGCACGTTGATCCAGCCCCGGCCGTCATAGGTGCATTTCAGCCAGTCCCGCACATCAAAGGCAGGCTCGCCGAAAAAGAGCTCGCCGCCCTGGTCCTCCAGCGCTACGATGCTGCGGACAATGGCGCTGACGCTCTGGGGTGCGATGTTGCCGTAATCCAGGGAAAGCTCCTTGGCGTTCTCCGAGATGAAGCGAAGCATGGCCTTCAGGTCCTTCATATCCAGAAGGAGCAGGCCGTTTTCATCCGCCACCCGGTAGGCTATGTTCAGGATTCCGGTCTGGGTCTCGTTCAGCCCCAGCACCCGGGCCATGAGCAGGGGGCCCATATCCGACACGGTGGTGCGGACGCTGTGTCCTCCCTCTCCGTAAACATCCCAGAAGCAGGTGGGATAGGCCTTGTAGGACCAGTTTTCAATGCCGAAGCGGCGGATGCGCTCCTGCATATCCTCCGTGTCCTTGCCGGGAGCAATCATGCCTGCAAGGTCACCCTTGATATCCGCCATGAAAACGGGGACGCCCAGGTCGGAAAAGCTCTCTGCAATGACCTTCAGGGTCACCGTCTTGCCGGTGCCGGTGGCACCGGCGATGAGGCCGTGACGATTGGCTTTATCAGGCAGGAGGGAGATGCGCGCTCCCCCCTGACCGGAGGCGATCCAAAGTTTATCGCCCAGTAACATAATCCTGTGTCCTTTCTGTTTTCAGGGCTCAGCCGGGAAGGTCCGTGCCCTCAAAGATGTACTTTCCGTCTTCAAATACGATCCTGCCGTAATCCCCGTTGGGGTAGAAGGGCTCCACATTGATGGGGGCACCGAGACGCTTCACCACGATGGGGCCGTGCCACATGCCGGCGGGCACGCGGATGACGGTGGGCTCGGTGATGGTGTAGGTCTCCATCTCCTGGGGATTCTCGCCGATCTGCACTTCGATCTCCGCGTCGAACTCAAAGAAATGGGTGATGTCGGCGCCGGTGAAGAAGAGATACTCTTCCACCGCATGGTGCATGTGGGTCTTGCCGATGGTGCATTCCTTCTGCACGATGTTGTACAGATACCACAGGCGGGAGCCTTCCATCTCGCTGTTGCCGCGGAAGCCGGCTCTGGGGCTCAGGAAGCGGTCATCGTTGTGCTCTTCGGGCTGATAGGCATAAACAAACTTGTCATACTTGCCGCTGCGGGGCTTCTTGGCCATCTCATAGTAGGGGGCCAGCAGGTCGAACTGAGGAGGCGCAGCTTCCTTCTTTTCCTCTTCGCCCTTCTCCTCAAACTCCTTCATGGCCTTGGAGAAGCACTTGCCGCAGTAGATGCATTCCTTACTGCTGTCCATCACGCAGCGGCGGATGCCGGCGCCGTCATATGTAAATTCTTCCCGACCTTCTGCATTGACCTTGCGGTTGATCTTGGACCAGTCGCCGTCCAGATACACGGCGGAGAATACAATGGGCTTGTTGATCACACGGAAGTTCACGGGGCAGTGATACATCTTGGGGGGCACACGGATGATGGTGGGCTGGGTCAGGGTGTACATCTCCAGATTGTTGGGATCTTCGCCGATCCACACATCCACTTCCGCATCAAACTCGAAGAAGTTGTTCATGTCGGCGCCGGTGAACACAAGATATTCGTCCGCGCAGTGATGGGTATGGGGCACTTCCATGGGCAGGGGCTTGGTCACACTGGTGAAGTCCATGTAAACTCTGGCCTTCTCCATCATAGTGGTGCCGCGGAAGAAGCCGCGGGGAGAAGCAAAGCCGTACCAATCGTGGAACTCCTGGGGGATCTTGAATACCAGATCATCATACTTTCCCATAGTTCTGTCTCCTTTTTTATATAAATATTTAAAATTTCGAACTCAGTTCAGGAAGTCCTTGAGCTTCTTGCTGCGGCTGGGATGGCGCAGCTTCCGCAGAGCCTTCGCCTCGATCTGGCGGATACGCTCACGGGTAACATTGAATTCCTTGCCCACTTCCTCCAGGGTGCGGGTGCGGCCGTCCTCGATGCCGAAGCGCAGGATCAGCACCTTCTTTTCCCGGTCAGTGAGGGTATCCAGCACACTCATGAGCTGCTCACGCAGGAAGGTGAAGCTGGCAGCTTCTGCAGGAGCTGGGTCATGAGGCAACCGCGGAGGAGATCGGCGAGAAGATGGGCATGAGTGCCGACAAGGTTCGTGAAATCATGAAAGTGGCCCAGGATCCCGTTTCCCTTGAGACCCCCATCGGCGAGGAA
>JAZSQG010000372.1:0-1726 GCA_045537855.1 Oscillospiraceae bacterium | reverse complement strand
CATCTGCCTGGCCACAAAGCGGCTCCAGATAAGCCGGTACAGACGATACTGGTCCTCCGTCACCTTGCCGCGGATGCTCTCCGGTGTCAGGGTCACATCCGAGGGTCGGATGGCTTCGTGGGCATCCTGGGCAGCCTTCCCGGTCTTGAAGGCCCGGGGTTTGGCAGGATAGTACTCCTTCCCGTAATGGGATTCGATGAAGGCTTTGGCGGCGCTCACCGCCTCTTCGGAAATGCGAAGAGAGTCGGTACGCATATAAGTGATGAGACCCACGCTGTCCGGCCCGTTCACCGGCAGACCTTCGTAAAGCTGCTGGGCAATGGACATGGTGCGCTTGGGGGTCATGTTCAGCCTCCGGGACGCCTCCTGCTGGAGGGTGGAGGTAATAAAGGGTGCGGCGGGAGAACGGCTCTTGTCCGTGCGCTTTACGTTGCTCACCCGGAAGGGCTCAGTGCGCACGGCGGACATGACCCGGTCCACATCCTCCCGGGTCTTCAGCTCCAGCTTTTTGCCCTGATAGCCGTGGAAGCGGGCCGTAAATTCCCCGCTGCCTTCGCAGGCCAGCAGGGCATCCAGCAGCCAGTATTCCTCCGGCCGGAAGGCGCGGATCTCTTCTTCCCGGTCCACCACCATGCGGGTGGCAACGGACTGGACACGACCGGCGGAAAGACCCCGGCGGATCTTCGTCCAGAGAAGAGGGCTGAGTTTATAGCCCACGATCCGGTCCAGAATACGCCGGGCCTGCTGGGCGTCCACCAGATCCATATCGATACTGCGGGGCTGACGGATACTCTCCAGCACCACCTTTTTGGTGATCTCGTTGAAGGTCACCCGCTGGGTGCGCTCATCAGGCAGCTCCAGCAGCTCCTTCAGATGCCAGGAAATGGCTTCCCCTTCCCGGTCCGGGTCAGTGGCCAGCACCACCATATCTGCCGTGTCTGCTTCTTCCCGCAGCCGGGCAATGACATCCTCCCGGCCCTTCACCGGCCGATAATCCGGCAGGAAGCCGCTTTCAATATCCACACCCAGGGTGCTTTTGGGCAGATCGCGCAGATGCCCCATAGAGGCGCGGACCTGATAGCCCGCGCCGAGATATTTTTCAATGGTTTTTGCTTTCGCGGGAGATTCCACGATCACTAGCGCTTTGCTCATTGAATCACGCGGCTCTGCTTTCACAAAGCCTCTCCTTATCTGAAATCCGCACAGGCAGTGCCCGTCAGAGGACTCAGGTCCCTCTGCTCACCACCAGGCGGTATAAACCGTTTTGTTCCTGAACATAGCCTTTCAGCTGCAGCATAGTAAGCGCCGCCAACACCTCCCCGGCGGGAAGTTCGGCGCCGCGTATGATCAGATCCGCATATTGATCACCCTGAGACAGGATGCCCACAATTCTGATTTCTTCTGCCGTCAGCTCACTGAGCTGTTCTTCGAGTGCAATATAGCCCAGCCCCTGTGGCTTGTCAACCATTTTCTGCTTCCGCACGTCCGGCGAAGCACTGCGTCTCCGCCCGGCAGCATCCAGCATTTCCGGGTAGCGGAAGCGATATTCCTCCAGAATATCCTCCACGCCGCGCAGGAGGATCGCTCCGTCGCGGATGAGGGCGTGAGAGCCCGCGTAGCCGGGATCGTCCACCCTTCCGGGAAGGGCAAACACATCCTTCCCCTGCTCCTGCGCCCGGGCTGCGGTGATCAGCGCACCGCTTTTTTCCGGCGCTTCCACCACGGC
>JAZSQG010000195.1:0-2750 GCA_045537855.1 Oscillospiraceae bacterium | reverse complement strand
GGCCTGTTTTCCAACGAAGCGGGGCTGGGCTCCGCTCCCATCGCCTACGCCGCTTCCGCCCAGACTTCCCCGGTGCGTCAGGGGTTGTACGGCATCTTCGAAGTGTTTGTGGACACGGTGGTCATGTGCAGCCTCACGGCCCTGACCATACTGGTCAGCGGCGTGGGCATTCCCTATGGAAGTGACGCGGGCAGCGCCCTGAACAGCATGGCCCTTGCCACCGTCTACGGCCCCCGTGCGGGAGCGCTGCTCATCGCCCTGAGCAGCGCCGTATTTGCCCTGGCCACCATTCTCAGCTGGTCCTTGTACGGCCTGCGCTGCTGGGAATATCTCTGCTCCGGACGCTTCCGAAAGCTGTATCAGTGCGTCTATGTGCTGGCCTGCTTCTTCGGCGCGGCCATGGACCCGGCGCTGGTCTGGGCCGGGGCGGAAGTGCTCAACGGGCTCATGGCCATTCCCAATCTGGCGGCGCTGCTGGCCCTGAGCGGGGAAGTGGGCAGCCTCACAAAGGCGTATTTTTTCCCGGAAAGGCAGCGAAGCTGTGGAAAGGCGTGCAGAAAGCTGTTATAATTGGGAAAAAACAAATGGAGGATTGAATCCTATGCTGTATATCGGTATTGACCTCGGCACCTCCGCCGTGAAGCTGCTGCTGATGGAGGCGGGCGGGACCATTCGCAAAATCGTCAGCCGGGAATATCCCCTGAGCATGCCCAGGCCCGGCTGGAGCGAGCAGGACCCCGCCCTCTGGGCGGAGGCGGCCTTCTCCGGCATCCGGGAGCTTCTGGAGGGGGAGGACCGCAGCAGCGTGGCGGGCATCGGCGTAGGCGGTCAGATGCACGGACTCGTGGTGCTGGACGGGGAGGACCGGGTCATCCGGCCCTGCATCCTCTGGAATGACGGACGCACCGGGCAGGAGACCGCATGGCTCAACACCGAACTGGGAGAAAGCGTCCTTGCTGCGCGGACGGGAAATATCGCCTTTGCGGGTTTCACCGCCCCCAAGCTCCTGTGGATGCGCCGTAACGAGCCGGAGCTTTTTGCAAAGATCCGGAAGGTGATGCTCCCCAAGGATTACCTGATCTACCTTCTCACCGGCGTGCATGCCGCCGACTGCAGCGATGCTTCCGGCACTCTGCTCTTTGACGTGGCCCATCGCCGCTGGTCGAAGGAAATGCTGGAGGCCTGCGGGCTGGAAGAAACGCAGATGGGCACCGTGTGCGAAAGCAGCGAGGTGGTGGGCTGTTTGCGGCCTCAGGTGGCCGAAGAGCTGGGCCTTCCCGCTGCCGTGAAGGTGGTGGGCGGCGCCGGGGACAATGCTGCCGCCGCCGTGGGGACAGGCACCGTGGGCAGCGGCCGGGTGAACATCAGCGTGGGCACTTCCGGCACGGTGTTCTTCTCCGACGAGCGCTTTGTGGACCCGGGCAACCATGCCATCCACGCTTTCTGCCATGCCGACGGCGGCTGGCACCTTATGGGCGTGCAGCTCAGCGCCGCCTCCTGCAACCAGTGGTGGGGCGATATTCTGGGTACCCGGGATTTTGCCGCCCTGCAGGCGGAAATTCCGGAGGACAGTCTGGGCCGGGGTTCCCTGTTCTTCCTGCCCTATCTCATGGGTGAGCGCACCCCCCACAATGACGAACTGGCCCGGGGCGCCTTCATCGGCATGCATATGGATACCCGGCGGGGCGACATGACCCGCGCGGTGCTGGAGGGCGTGGCCTTCGGCCTGCGGGACAGTGTGGAGATCGCCCGGGCGGCGGGCATGCAGGTGACGGCCAGCCGCCTCTGCGGCGGCGGCGCAAAGAGTCCCCTGTGGCAGAAGATCCTGGCCAATGTGCTGGGGCTGGAGCTGGAACTGCTGGAGACGGAGCAGGGCCCCGGACTGGGCGGTGCCATTCTCGCGGCGGTGGGCTGCGGGGAATACGCAAGCGTGCGGGAAGCTTCCGACAGCATCGTCCGGGTGCGGGCGCGCATCAGCCCCGATGCGGAGCTGATGGCCCGCTATGACGAGCGCTACGGGGTCTTCAGCCGCATGTATCCGGCGCTGCAGTCCCTTTACCCCCTGCTGACGCCCTGAGGAGGCGAAGTATGGGAAAAAACTATGTAAAACTGCTGGTGTCCATGCTGATCTTCGGCACCAACGGCCTGCTGGTGGCGGTGATCCCCCTGAGCAGTGCGGAGATCGTGCTGGCCCGGGCCGCGCTGGGCGGGCTTTTGCTGCTGGGCGTGCTGTTGGCCCGGGGCGGCATGGGCGAAATCCGCAGCATGCTCCGGGATGGGGCAGGGCGGCGCAGGCTGCTTCCCGTGCTGCTGGGCGGCGTCTTTCTGGGGGCCAACTGGGCCTTCCTCTTTGAAGCCTACCGCTGGGCGAGCGTGAGCATCGGCACCCTGCTGTACTACTGCGCCCCCATTCTGGTGATGCTCCTGTCCCCCATCCTGTTCCGGGAGAAGCTGGGCTGGCGGAAGCTGGTAGCCATCGCCGTCATGGCGCTGGGTATGTTCTGCATCACCGGCTCCGGCGGTGCGGTCTCCGCCCGGGGGCTGATCTGCGGCATTCTGGCCGCCGTGTTCTACACCAGCGTCATCCTCTCCAACAAGTATGTCCGGGATGTGGGCGGGCTGCAGAGCACCTTTGTGCAGCTGGTCACCTCCTTTTTCGTCATCATCCTTTATCTGCTGGTGACCGGGCAGGGCTTGTCTCCCATGCCCGACGGGAAGGCCTGGGCGGCCATCGCGGTGCTGGGGCTGGT
>JAZSQG010000266.1:0-1580 GCA_045537855.1 Oscillospiraceae bacterium | reverse complement strand
GCGGAGGAATTCAGGCGGATGTGCCTGATCTACAATGACGCCATCGACTTTGCCGCTCAGGTATATGAGCGCTTTTTCCGGGATCGGGACGATCTGGATTTCGAAGTCTCCATCGATGAGACCGCCACCACAACCGCCCCCGCACAGCACTTTTATGTGGCAAGCGAGCTGCTTTCCCGGGGCGTGAAGCCCGCCACGGTGGCTCCCCGCTTCTGCGGCGAATTCCAGAAGGGCATCGACTACATCGGCGACCCGGAGCAGTTTGAAGCGGAGCTGCGGCAGCATGCCGCCATTGCCCGGCACTTTGGCTATAAGATCAGCGTCCACTCCGGCTCGGACAAATTCTCCGTCTTCCCCCGGGTGGGCAGACAGTGCCGGGGCGTCTTCCATGTGAAGACCGCGGGCACCAGCTGGCTGGAGGCCATGGCGGTCATTGCGTCGGAGGAGCCCGCCCTGTACCGGGAAATCCACCGCTTCGCCCTGGACGAAGCCTTCGCGGAAGCCACGAAGTATTACCATGTCACCACGAATCTTGGAAATATTCCCCCGCTGGCGGAACTGGAGGACAGACAGCTGCCGGAGCTGTTTAGCCAGAATGACGCCCGCCAGCTCATCCACATCACCTACGGCGGCATCCTGCAGGCCAAAAATGCCGACGGCAGCTTCCGCTTCCGGGACAGGCTCTACAGCGCCTGGCGCAGCCACCGTGACGCCTACGCCCGGCGGCTGGAGCAGCACATCGGGAAGCATCTGGCCCTGCTGTACCGGGATATTCCCGCCGACACAAAGGAGGCATAAGCATGCAGGCATTTATGGACGCAGATTTTCTGCTGGACACCCCGGAAGCAAAAAAGCTCTACCACGACTTTGCGGAACCGATGCCCATCATCGACTATCACTGCCACATCAGCCCCCGGGAGATCTACGAAGACAAGGTCTACCCCAACCTCGCCCAACTCTGGCTGGGTGAGGGCGGCAGCCACTTCGGCGACCACTACAAGTGGCGCTATATGCGCTCCTGCGGCGTGGCGGAGGAATATATCAGCGGCAGCGCCCCGGACGAAGAACGCTTCCGGAAGTGGGCCTGGTGCCTGAGCCGCGCCATCGGCAATCCCCTGTACCACTGGAGCCATCTGGAGCTGCAGACCTATTTCGGCATCCAGGAGCCCCTCACGGAGAAAAACGCCGACGAAGGCTACCGCCGCTGTAATGCGCAGCTGCAGGACGGTCGCCTCAGCGTGCGCAGGATCATCGAGGGCAGCAAGGTGCAGGGCATCTGCACCACGGATGACCCTGCCGACAATCTGGAATGGCACGAAAAGCTGCGCCGGGACGAAAGCTTTTCCTGCCGGGTCCTCCCCACCCTGCGCCCGGACAAGGCCAAGGCCATTGATGGGGAAGCCTACCTCGACTATCTGCAGGAGCTGGGCAGCAGCGCCGGTATGGACATCGGAGGCTATGCCGACCTGAAGGAAGCCCTGCGGCGGCGCATGGACTTCTTCGGCGAAATGGGCTGCCGTCTCTCCGACCATGCGCTGGAGACCGTGGTCTTCGCTCCGGCAGAGGAAAGCCGGGTGGAG
>JAZSQG010000159.1:0-3039 GCA_045537855.1 Oscillospiraceae bacterium | reverse complement strand
TGAGGAATACGCAGGACGCTGCCGGGCTCCAGCCCGGGCAGGGGCTCCACCCCCTCCGTCAGGCTGCGGATCTCCACCGCCTGCTCCTGCTCCGCTTCCTCTCCGTTTTCGGAAAACAGGAGCTTGCCCCGGGCATAGTCCTCCCCATCCAGACTGAGGTATGCCATCATCCGGGGCCGCCGCTCTCCTTCCTCCACAGGCCAGGTCTCCGGCGCCCCCGTGACCAGGGGGCAGGGACGGCCCACTTCCCTCTGGAGCCTGAAGGTGTCTTCGATCTGCTGCCGGTCACAGGGGCCCCGATACAGCTCCGCCACCAGCAGGCGCTCTCCCAGCCGGAGCCGTCCAAGCTCCACCGTAAGCTTTGTGTCCATTCGCGTTCCTCCTTTCCGCTTCCTTCGGTCCACGCGTCAACGCTCCGCCAAACGCGGCTGCTTTTTACACAGGTGATACTATCATCCCGCTTCATAATTTGTAAATATCTTATTTATATTTTATGAATTTTCTATGTTCTTCACAACTTCCCATACAAAGCCTTGTGAAAACCCCCGAAAGTTCCTGCGTTTTTACGTCTCAGGGGAAGCAGTTTTCCTGTCGCTGCCCGCCCCAGGGGAAGGAAACGACAGGAAAAAAAAAGGCTGCCGGAAAACCGAAGTTTTCCGGCAGCCGAAACATGCCAGTGTCAGGAAAATCTTTACTCGCCCTTCTTGTAGGCGGGAACCTGCTGGACCGTGTCAAAGGCGGGGTTGTAGGCCAGCATGCTGAAGATCTTGTAGAAGGGCTCGTAGGGCTCTTCGTCGGGGAAGGAGCGGGCGATGGCGGCGGCGCGGGCTTCCCAGCCCTTCTTGAACTCGCTGTGGGAGATGATGTAGAGGTCGCCGCGCTTGATGCCCTGCACGATGCGCTCGCCGGCTTCCAGAGGATCACGCTGGATGCGGCCGAAGTCCACACCCTCGAAGCCGGGCATTGCGGGAGGAGCCTTGGGGGCTTCGCCGTCCTTGGGCTTGGGAGGAGCGGGGAAGGAGGGCATCTCGATGCCGAAGTGCTTGCTCTTGAGCTCCATGGAGCTCATGCCCAGGTTGGTCACGAAGGGGCCGGGGCAGAACACGCTGGCGCCGATATTGACCTTCTTCAGGTCGCAGTACATGGTCTCCATCAGGGTGATGACGGCCATCTTCAGGGAGTTGTAGAGGGGGAAGCCGGGCACGGGCACCAGACCGGCCTTGGAAGCGGTGCTGACAATGTGGCCGCCCTCGCCATGCTTCAGGATCCGGGGGATCATGACGCACAGACCGTTCATCACGCCCCGATAGTTCACGTTGATGGCAAAGTCGATGTCATCATAGCTGTACTGACCCTCGGCGAACTTGGGCTCGCCGATGCCGATGCCGGCGTTGTTGTCCAGGATATGGATCTTGCCGAAAGCGGCTTCCGCTTCGTCGGCGGCGCGCTCGTAAGCCTCCCGATCGGTCACGTCCAGCAGGACGCCGATGGCGGGATAATTGTTTTCCTTGAACCAGACCAGAGCTTCGTCGATGGCGCTCTGACGGAAGTCGGCCAGAACGATGTTCATGCCTTCCTTGGCCATGGCTTTGGCAGTGCCCAGACCGATGCCGCTGGCGCCGCCGGTGATAAATGCGGTTTTACCCTTCAGGTTTTCCATGGAGTACCTCCTAAAATTTTGATTTTGTATGCTTCCATTATAAGCGCCCCGGGGCAAAGGTCAAGCATATTCTGCGCAAAGCCTGTGCAAAATCGCAAATCCGCTCTCGCAATCCGCGAAAAAATGGTATATAATGCCTTTGTATCGGCCTGTGGCCGGAAGGAATGAAATTTTTACGGGCCGCACCCGGGTGTGCCGCCCGACACTGGGAGGTTTACAAACATGAAAGATTTTCAGGGTAAGGTAGCCTTTGTCACCGGCGGCGCCAGCGGTCTCGGTCTGGGCATCGCCAGGGCCATGGCAAAGCGGGGTGCCAAAATCGTCATCGCCGACTTCCGCCAGGAAGCCATCGACGCGGCGCTGCCCCTCTTCAGGGAAAACGGCTGGCCCTGCCACGGCATCCTGCTGGACGTCATGGACCGCGAGGCCTTCGCCCGGGCCGCCGACGAAGCGGAAGCAGTCTTCGGCAAGATCCACATTCTGGTGAACAATGCCGGCATCGGCATCATGGAAGGACCCATCTGGGAAGCCAGCTATGACGACATGGACTTCGCCCTGGACATCAACTTCAAGAGCGTCCTCAACGGCATCAAGACCATTCTCCCCCGCATTCTCAAGCACGGGGAAGAGGGCTGGGTGGTGAGCACCTCCTCCAAGAACGGCATCATCCCCGTCCCCGGCATGGTGCTGTATAACGCCACCAAGCGGGCTGTCATGGCAACGATGGAAACTCTGGCCATCGACCTGGAGGGCACCAACGTGGGTGCCAGCGTGTTCTGCCCCGGCCCCTTCAAGACCAATCTGAACACCACCACCAACGAGATCCGCGTGAAGCATCTGGGCCAGCCCTTCGCGGGCAAGGGCCCCAAGCCCCCCAAGGTGGACGCCGACGGCAATCCCATGGATCTCAGCAAGCAGAATTTCGACAATCTGGAGCGTGACCCCGCCGAGGCCGGCGAGCGCGTGGTGCGGGGCATCCTCCGGGGCGACCTGTTCATCTTCACCCACGCCGAGTGGAAGAAGGGCTGGCAGGAGCATGCCGACGCCATCACCCGTGCCATTCCCGACGAAGTGCCCAATGAAGACGTGATGAAGTTCTTCTACCGCAACGTGGGCAATCCCATCTACAACAAGCAGACCCAGGTCCCCGCCTACGAGCAGGAGTAATTGCTCCCCTCACCGGGAAAAGCACAGAAACATCATCGCCCCGCAGACGGCTGTCTGCGGGGCGATTCGTATGTACCTTATGTGCCTTCTTTCCCATGCCGCCCCGCTTTTGGGGCGCGGGAACTCACACGTCCTTGGTGTAGAAACTGTGATTGCCGATGGTGGTCACATATTCGCAGCTCTCCACGATCCACTTGCTGGTGGCGATGGCC
>JAZSQG010000051.1:0-4790 GCA_045537855.1 Oscillospiraceae bacterium | reverse complement strand
AAGGCTTATGCCCACAAGACCGAGTTCCACGTTGCCACCACTTCCTCCATGGGCGCTTTCATGGCGGGCTCCGGCACCGGCCCCTACAGCGCTGCCAAGGCGGGCGTCAACAACCTGATGTACTCCTACGCCGAAGCTCTGCGTCCCTACGGCGCCGGCGCGACCGTTCTGTGCCCCGCCAACATCAACTCCAACATCGGCAACGCCGAGAAGTACCGCCCCGAGAACCTGCGCAACACCGGTTACCACGTTTCCGAAGGCACCATGAAGCACCTGAGCAGCATCCACGCCACCGGCATCGACCCCGTTGAGCTGGGCGAGATCCTGAAGGAAGGCATCGAGAACAACCGCATCATCGTTCTGCCCGACCACGATCCCGACGGCCGCGCTGCCAAGCTTCGCGCCCAGAACGAGACCATCGAAGATTACACCCTCACTCAGGAGCAGCGCGATGCCAAGGCCGCCAAGAAGGCCGAAGAGCGTGCCAAGCGCATGGCTGAGATGATGGAAAAGATGAAGGCTGAAGGCAAGGAAATGCCCACCATGAGCTGGGGCCTTCCCGAAGGCGCCGAGCGTTTCGGCCAGGCCCGCAAGGATCTGGACTGGGTCGACGAAAAGAAGCGCAAGCAGTAAGCTTTCTTCATGCAGATCAAAACAGGAGAGCCTTTTGCTTCGTCCTTGTAAGAAACCATAGCCCGCTGACAGGCAATTTTTCGCCGGTTTCTCGTTGCTTTTTCTTGCGTTCCACCAAGGAGCGCTGTGAAAAAGCGCCTCAAACCAACAAAAACTATCTCTGTCATCGGCTGTATGCAGTTTGCCCCATGTTGCGTTTGCAACATGGGGCAAATCCATGTTTTCTTACTCGGACTACGCGTTTGGCTCTCCTGTTTTTTCATATGTCAGTCGCTTTGTTTTCCGCGTTCCATGACGCGCTCGACAGCTGCCAGGATTTTGATGGCCCCAATGGTATCCGGGTGGTCTTCTCCCAGCAGCGCCAGTCTCTTTTCATAGACGGCCCGGAATAATCCGTAGGCTTCCTCCCGTTTGCCCGAATTGAAAAGCGGCAAAGCCAGGTGGCTCATGGCATCGATGGTGTCGGGGTGGTCTTCTCCGAGGGCGGCAGTCCGCTTTTCCAGCAGTGCGCGGCTGAGCGGAAGCGCTTCCTCATATCTGCTCAGTCTGGAAAGGGTTATGGCCAGCTTTGCCATAGCGTCGAGGGTGTCGGGATGATCTTCCCCCAGTGCCGCAGTCCGTTTTTCGAAAACCGCTTGGGCGAAGGAGAGGGTTTCTTCGTACTTTCCCAGAGCGAAGAGGGTCATGGCAAGGCCGGCCATGGCTTTCAGGGTGTCAGGGTGATCTTCCCCGAAGAGCGCGGTCTCCTTTTCCAGAAGCACCCGGTGATAGGTGAGGGCCTCCTCATATCTGCCCAGCTTGTAAAGGGGAATGGTCAGGTTGAACATGGCTTCGAGGGTATGCGGGTGATCTTCCCCGAGGACAGCAGTCCGCTTTTCCAGAACCGTGCGGCCCAGCTCCAGGGCCTCTTCGCGCCGGCCCAAAGCGGAAAGGGCGATGGCCAGATTGTTCATGGCGTCGAGGGTGTCGGGATGCTCCTGACCGTAGAGCGTGCTTCGCTTTTCCAGCGCAAGTTGGCTCCACTCCAGCGCTTCCTGATACCGGCCCGCCTCGATAAAGGAAAAAGCAAGGTTGTGAATGGCAGTGATGGCAGAGGGGTGATCTCCCCCGAGAATCGCGCTTGTCTTTTCCAGAACCGTGCGGCCCAGCTCCAGGGCCTCCTCATGCCGGCCCAAAGCGGAAAGGGACAGGGCCATACTGTCCATGGCACTGAGGGTATCGGGATGCTCCTGACCAAGGAGCGTGCGTCTCTGCCGGAGAACCCGGCGGTTTAATTCCAGCGCGGCCTCATATTCGCCCAGGTTGAAATGGGCGGAAGCCAGAAGGTGCCGCAGGGTGATGGTTGCGGGGTGATCCTCGCCGAGCCGGGAATCGTACAGGTGCAGGGCAGCTTCCGCCAGCTGTTTCGCCCGGCGCTCATCCCCGGCGTGTCTGTAATAATAAGCGTGATCGCAAAGCACCAGGGCATAGAGCAGATCGCTCTGATCCTGCCTGACCCTATCCCACAGCATATCAAAAATGTGCTTTGCAGCGGGAAAAGCGCCTGCTTTCGAGGTGTGCATCAGGGGTGTGCGCAGGGTTTCTGCATAAAAGGTGTACAGGGCGTCGCGGTCCGGGCACAGCAGTGCCGCCTGGGCGAGATAGCGCAGCGCCGTCTCATAATCCGGGGAAAGCACGGCCTGTTCCTGCAGGGGGCCGGAAAAGCGCCGGACAAGGCTGCTGTGGACGCGGCTTTTGATACTCTCGGGGCATTTGTCTCTCAGTACGCTGCCCACCGTCTGGTGGATGCGGTATATGCCCTCGTCAGAGGGGAGGACAAAGGAATAATCCTTTGCTTTTTCGTAGGCAGTCCAGCTGAAACCCGACAGCGCGGCAGCTGCGATATCCCCCATAAGGGCATCATCCCACTGATCCAGACAGGCGAGCAGATAAACAAGATCCTGCTGCGTATCCCCCATATAGCGCATGAAGCGCTCCAGCAGATCAAAGGTATTTTGCCCGAACATGGAGATGTCCGGGGTCCTGTCTTCCTCCCGGATGCGGAAAAACTGGTCCACACAAAGGTCCAGATAGACCGGCGTGCCGTTTGTAAGGGTATAAAGCCGGGCGCGGAGCTCCCGGTCTGTTATGCCTGCATGCTCCAGAAAGTGTTCGCTGTCGGCATAGGAAAGATTTCCGAGAATGTGAGACTCGATGGCCTCCTTCCATTCCGGGTCAAAGCGCTCCCACTTCAGTTTTTCCCTGCCGGAGATCACCCAGAGGGTGTGGGGAATGTTCTGAACAAGACCTTCTTCGCCCCTGATCCATTCATCCGCCTTGAGCGGCTGGCCAATGGAGCTCAGTTCATTGACAAGGGTTTCGTAGGTATCCAGAAAGATGACAAGGGGCTCCTCGGGCTGCTCCAGATTGCAGGCAAGATCCATGGCAAAGAGGGAAGGGAGTTTTTTGTACAGGTCCTCTGCCTCCAGAACTTCGATCTGCTTCAGCTCCCGGCTGTGATTCTTTAAGTGGGAACGGAGCATGGCAAGGCCCTGATCCGCAAGGGAAAGCACTTTTGTCGCAATCCCCAGGACCGGGATGCTGCCGGCGACAGACATCATCAGGTTTAATACAGGACTTTTTTTCGTGAGCGTCTGGACTTCCAGGGGGGAGACTTTGTCTCCGAGCTTTTTGGCGTAGACATAGGAGCCCAATTCGAACAGGGGGAAATGGAACTTACAGCTGTCAGCCAGCATATTCCGCATTTTGTCCAGAACGCTGCGGCTCTCCTGGCCGTTGTTCAGATCAATATAAATGTAGCGGGGCTGAGAAAGCTTCTCGTCCATCTCCGACATGAGCTTTTTCAGCAGGCTGCTTTTGCCGATGCCCCCGATCCCGTAATAGTGAAGCACGTGAACGTTGCTTTCCTGCTCCAGCTCGGCTTTGACTGCCTCGTACTGTTTCCAGAAGGCGGCCCGGGGTTCCTCCCGGTCGGTGAACATACGCACCGCTTTCGCGGTGGTTTTGCCGGTTTTTACTTTCATATTCCACTTCCTTTTGGGGCGATGGAAAAGCACCCCATCTGTCAGACAGTATAGCATATCTTTCTGACAGATGAGGTGCAGTTTTCATATTTTCTTATTTTTCCCGGAAGCGGGCGGCGCTCTGGTTCCACTGAGCCCAGCCGCCTCCGCTGCCGCCGCCCAGATTCTGGCGCTTGGCGTAGCGGTAGAGCTCCATGTCATCGTTCCAGCCGGCGCCCGGTGTCTGTCCCCGTCCGGCGGCGATCATGACCCGCGCCCGGGCAGAAAGCTCGGGCTCCGTGTCCCGCAGGGCTGTTTCCAGCTTTTCCAGGGCGGGGATCACATCCGGGCTCAGCTTCGCCAGATAGCGCAGATCGATCTCCTCCGCTTCGCCGGAGAGGTAAGCATTCACGTTGTATTCGGCGATGCGGGCGTCCACATTCATAAAGTTGAATGCCAGCCAGCCGCAGAGGCCCAGGGCTGCGAAGGCGGGCCAGAAGCGAAAGTCCGGCTTCCACACCCGCAGGGCGGCCAGCAGCAGACTGCCGAAGATGAAGGCCATGGCCCAGAGGGTCTCCGCCCGGAGGAGGCTCAGCCCGTAGGCCCGGATATACAGGCGCATGCGCCAGAAGGCGGAGAAGAGGATGACGGCGGTGAAAGCCAGCAGCAGGCTGCAGAGGATCTTTGTAAGCCTGCTGCCCCGGGGCAGCACCGTGCAGAGAAGGCAGGCACCCAGATTGATGAGGGAGACCCACACCAGCTGGAAGAAGCCGCTCCGGGCGTATTCCGCCCAGCCGCCCTTCATGGCCGCGGCTTCCGCGCCGCCGAAGAGGAAGGCAAACTGAATGGCCACGAAAACGGCGTAGACCAGATTCAGCAGCACCAGCACGGTGTGGAAAGGGGCATTGGCCTGCTTTTCCCGGGGCTGTGTGTCCCCGTCCGATTCCGCTTCGGCTGTTTCCGGCTTTGCCAGAAAGTAGAGGGCGGAAAAGGCCAGCAGGGTAAGGGCCAGAATGCGGATGAGCTTCCAGCAGATGCGCCCGGCATTGGCCGTTTCCAGCCAGTCGCCCAGTGCGGTGAAAAGGGAGGAAAAGACCGCATCCGCCGAAGCCAGCATGGTGATGACGATGGCCAGCAGGGGAATGGCTGCCGCCA
>JAZSQG010000019.1:0-4505 GCA_045537855.1 Oscillospiraceae bacterium | reverse complement strand
GCTTCGCCAATGGGGATGAGTTCTTTTTCGTCAAAGGGGATGCGGTTCATTCTGTATTCCTCCAAATTATAAATTTAGTTTTACTCATTCAGAAGGGACTTTTGGGGCCCACCTTCTCATGCAGCTTCTGCAGGGCAAGGTCCTTGTCGGAAGCCTTGCTGCAGCGGTCCCAGAACATGGTCACGGGAGCTTCATTGGTGTAGGCAGGCCAGTGGGCCATACCGGCGTGGTTGGGGTCGCCGTAGCGGGCGAAGGCCACATAAGCGCCGGCCACTTCTTCTTCCAGCTTTTCACTGATGCCGGGGCGGTGGCAGATGGGCACTTTGTCGATGTTGTGGAAGGCAAAGGGGATGTCGGAGCAGTGCCAGGCGGGCTTCCCGTCGTCATAGGGGAAGGTGAAGCTGAAGAGATAGTTATAGGCTTTGGCCCGGCAGGTCTCCGCCCGGTAGCCGCAGAATTCCATGGTGCCCAGCCGGTTGGAGAGGCACAGCAGATCCACTTCGTTCTTGTCGGGATAGGCGGCCCGGAAAAGGGAAATCAGCTCGTCGGCACAGTCTTCCCCGAACTGCGCGGCCACCAGCGCCCGCTTTTCGGCATCGGACATTTCATTCTTCCCTCTGGGTGCGGGTGCAAAGCCCCACTCGGCAATGACGCTGCCCACCATTACGGGGATGTCCTTCGCCCAGTCCAGATAGCCCACCTCGTAGGGGTCGCCCAGATACCAGTCGTTGGGGGTGGGCGCCCACCAGGCCGCAAGGCCCTGAGCCTGCAGCTCCGGCGCCGCTTCCCGATAAGCCCTGGCAAGTTCGTCAAAGGGCACGGTCTCCAGCCCTGACACGTCCGTAAGGCCCAGCTTCGCCATCAGGGCTTCGGCAATGGGCTTTTTGCTGGTCTTGGGGGCGCTGGGGCGTCTGCCGCCCACACCGCTCATGAGGATGGCCCGGTGGAACAGGCCCTCCGCCGCCGGGGTGGTCATCAGGGCGTTGACCTTTCCGCCGCCGCCGGACTGGCCGAAGATGGTCACATTGTCCGGGTCGCCGCCGAAGCCGGCAATATTGTCATGCACCCACTTCAGGGCCTGCACCAGGTCCGCCTGACCGGCGTTGCCGCTGTTGTGGTACTTTTCGCCGTATTCGCTCAGGTCAAAGTAGCCCAGAATGTTCAGGCGGTGATTCACCGTCACCACCACCACATCGCCGAAGCGGGAGAGATTTTCCCCGTCGTAGGCCACCATCTCAATGGAGGAGCCTGTGGAATAGCCGCCGCCGTGGAACCAGACCATGACGGGCTTTTTCGCGTCCTTCTCAATGCTCTGGCTCCAGATATTCAGGCTGAGGCAGTCCTCGCTCTTGGGCCAGAAGCGGTGGGGGATCAGTACATCGCCGAAGGGATTTTCATCCTCCAGAAGGGGGCAGATGCAGCCGTAATGATGGGCGTCGCGGATGCCCTCCCAAGGGCTGGGAAGCTCCGGCATCATGAAGCGCTTCGCCTGGGCATAGGGTACGCCGTGAAAGGTAAAGGTGCCGTCCACCTGATACCCGCGGATCTTTCCCGCGGTGGTCTCCACCACCGGAAAATCCCCGGTGCAGACAAAGGTCTTTTCCATGTTATCCCTCCAGCATATTTATTATTATAGTGATGCCGCTATTTTAGCACGCTTTCCCCTTGCATGCAACACATATCTATGCAGCTGCGGCAGTGCCGCAGCCCTCTTCCTGCCGCAGATTTTCTGCTTGTGCCCCGCAGTCTTTTGTGGTATTTTTACGTTAAACAGATAAATCAAAAACGGAGGTACAGAAAATGGACAGACCCCCCATCGACACTCCCTGGAAGCTGACCACCCCGGAACCCGGCGTCTTCGGCGCGCAGCCGGAAGTGGACGTGTCCGGCATCAGCCGCAAGTGGCTGGACGTGGCCTACTGCGATCAGTCCCCCGCCCAGAAGCTGGACATCTTCCTCCCCGAGGAGGGCGAGGGCCCCTTCCCCGTGCTGATCTTCATGCACGGCGGTGCCTACCTCTTCGGCTCGAAGCGGGACATGCAGTTCCTCCACGCGGTGGACTTCATCAACCACGGCTATGCGGTGGTCACGGTGGAGCAGCGCCTTGCCATGGAGGCCCAGTATCCCTACGGGCTCTTTGACCTGAAGGCCGCCATCCGCTATCTCCGGGCCAACGCCGCCCAGTACAAGCTGGACCCCGAGCGCTTTGCCCTTTCCGGCGACAGCGCAGGCGCCTACTACGCCGTCATGTGTGCCGCCACCCAGGATATCCCCGGCTATGAAGACCCCGCCATGGGCAATGCCGGCGTTTCCAGCAAGGTGCAGGCCGTGGTAGGCTGGTACGGCTGCTACCACCTGATGGAGATGCTGCCTCCCGAAGTGGAGGAAAAGCCCGATGCGGCGCCCTCCCCCATGCCCCCCATGCCGGACCTCTACGATGCACTGGTGGGTGCCAAGCCCCGGAAGATCGCCGGTCTCATGTATTTCACCAATCCCCTGAACTTCATCACCCCCGCCTTCCCGCCCATCATCATTCAGGCGGGCACCAAGGACCAGATCGTGCCCTGCAACCAGAGCCAGATGCTCTACGAGAAGGTCTGCGCTGTCTGCGGCGAAGACCGGGCGGTGCTGAACATGTTCGAGGGCTGGAACCACGGCGGCTTCAGCTTCGAGTGGTACGAGCCCAAGCATCAGCAGGGCGTGGTGGAATTCCTGGATAAGCTGCTGAAGTAAACATTGCGCCTTTCCGGTTGCTTTTTTCCCACTTTGTGCTACAATGTGAGCAGACAAAACCAAAAACTCATTTTTTGAAAGGACGATTACCATGATCCCTTCCATTACTTCTATGAAGGATGCCTTCAGCCTGAAAGGCATGAACGCGCTCATCACCGGCGGCAACCGCGGCCTCGGCCTCGCCATTGCCTCCGCCTTTGCCCAGCAGGGCGCCAACGTGGCCATTTTCTGCCGTGACGCCAAGAAGGCGGCGGAAGCCATTGAGGAACTCAAGCCCTTCGGCGGCAAGTACGAAAGCTTCAGCTGCGACGTGGTCGACATGGCCAGCGTCCGGGAAGCCGTTGCCAAGGCTTACGACTCCTTCGGCAACTTCGACATTCTGGTCAACAACGCCGGTGTTACCTGTGTCAGCGAACTGCTGGATATGGACGAGCAGCTCAGCGACTGGTACCGCGTGCTGAACACCGACCTGAACGGCACCGTCCACATGACCTACGAAGTGGGCAAGCGCATGCGCGACGCCGGCAAGGGCGGCAGCATCATCAACGTGGCCTCCAACGCTGCCTTCATCGTCAACAAGACCCAGCCCATGAGCCCCTACAGCAGCTCCAAGGCCGCCGTGGTGCACTTCACCCACTGCATGGCCTGCGAGCTGGGCAAGCACAACATCCGCGTCAACGCCATCTGCCCGGGCTTCACCAACACCGACCTGAGCCAGTTCATTCCCAAGGATCAGTTCGACTATATCAACAACCAGATGCCTCTCGGCCGCTTCGGCGAGCCCATCGAGGTGGGCGCCATGGCCGTGTACTTCGCCTCTCCCGCAGCGGCGCAGGTCACCGGCACCGCCCAGGTCATCGACGGCGGCTACATTCTCTCCTGCTGAGTCAGTGGGCCGCTACAGCGACATTCTGCTGGTAAGCGATTGGGACCGCACCGTAACTGCGGCCGACGGAAGCATTCCGTCGGCCAATACGGAGGCGGTCCTCCGCTTTATGGAGGAGGGCGGGCTGCTCTCCATCGCCACGGGGCACACCCGGCTGAGCCACGGCTCCCGCTGGGATCGGCTTCCCACCAACGCGCCCCACATCGTCTTCAACGGCGCGGAGATCTACGATTACCGCAAAGGCGAGCGGGTCTGGGTGGGCGCGCTGGGGCCGGAGGCGGAGGCGGATCTGCGCCTTTGCATGGAGCGCTTCCCCGGGCAGCACTACGAAGTGCAGTGCAGTGACGCTTCCTATGTGTTCGGGGAGGACGGCCATCTTTCCGCCGTGCTGGCCGCCATGGGCGTTCCCATCCGCTACGCGCCGCTGGAGGAGGTGCCCCGGCCCTGGGTGCAGCTGGCCGTGGCCTCTGTGGAGGAGTACCGCGTCCCCGCTTCCCCGGAGGAAGATCGGCTGTATCAGGCCGTCGCCGACTTTTTCAACCTGGAGCGGCAGGGCTATGCCGCCTCCCGCAGCCTCCCCATTCTGGTGGAGGTGCAGGCCGCCGGCTGCCACAAGGGCGCAGCCGCAAGAAGGCTGGCGAAGATGCTGGGGCGCAAAACGCTGGTCTGCTGCGGCGATGCCCCCAACGACCTGAGCATGCTGCAGGAAGCGGATCTGGCTTTCGTGGCCGGTGACGGAGACAAGCAGCTGCTGGACATGGGCTTTACCCCGGCAGCCCCCTGCAGCGCGGGCACATTGGCGGATGTGATCTCCCGGCTCTGAACTGCAGGAGATGCGCAGCAATAAAGAAAAAAAGGAAAGGTGCAGCCGCGCCTTTCCTTTTTC
>JAZSQG010000192.1:0-2770 GCA_045537855.1 Oscillospiraceae bacterium | reverse complement strand
CCTCCGACGGGGGGCACTATTTTGCCCAGTGCCGGGCTTCCGGCATCCCCTGGGAGCTTTGCGGAGAAAAGACGGACTTTTCCGGCTATGACTGGGTGGCCGACTGCATCTTCGGCACGGGATTTCACGGCCCCGCCGCAGGGCTCAGCGCCCGGATCATCGAAAAGATCAACGTTTCCGGCGCCCGGGTGGTATCGGCGGATATCCCCAGCGGCCTCAGCGGGGACAGCGGCATGGCCCATGGCCCCTGCGTCCGGGCGGATATCACCGTATCCATCGGCTGCCCCCAGCCGGGGCACTACCTGAACATGGCAAAGGACCTGCGGGGAAGGCTGGTGAACGCGGACATCGGTATCGCGCCGGTGGGGCGGGACTGCCGCCTGCTGGATATCGGAGATTTCCGGGATGTGCTCCGGCCCCGGAAGCACTTTTCCCACAAGGGAGATTACGGCTATGTGACCCTCATGGGGGGCTGCGCGGCCTACAGCGGCGCGGCGAAGCTGGCGAATCTCAGCGCTGCCGCCCTGCGCATGGGCTGCGGCGTGGCGACCCTCGCGGTGCCGGAATCCATTGCCCATGCCGTCACCCCCTGGTTGCTGGAGAGCACCCTGCTGCCTCTTCCGGACCGGGACGGCTATATGGCCTGGGAGGAGGAAGCCTACGGGCGCTGCCTCAGCCGGGCGGCAACCCTTGCCCTGGGCATGGGCTGGGGCCGCGGGCCGGACAATGCGCAGATCCTGCGCTATGTGCTGCAGCACTATGACGGTCCGCTGGTGCTGGATGCCGACGGGCTGAACACTCTGGCGGAGCTGGGGCCGGAACTGCTGCAGGAAACGAAGGCAAAGCCGGTGCTGACGCCCCATCTGAAGGAGTTTTCCCGCCTCAGCGGCCTCAGCGTGGCGGAGATTCAGGAAGACCCCATCCGCCATGCCGCGGAATTCGCGGCAAAGTACCGGGTGATCCTGCTGCTGAAGGGCCCGGCTACGGTGGTGACCGATGGGGAAAGCGTCCTCCTCACGGAGCGGGGCTGTCCCGGAATGGCCACGGCGGGCAGCGGCGATGTGCTCACCGGCGCCCTCACGGGGCTGCTGGGCTGGGCACCCTGTGACGCCCACACGGTGGCCTGCGCCGCCTGTGCGGCGGGGCTGGCCGGTGAACTGGCACAGGAAGAAACAGGAGATATTTCCCTCTGCGCGGGGGATACGGCGGCGATGCTGCCCAAAGCAATTGCACGGATGCGAAAGGAAGGTTCAGACATATGACAAAATACAAGAGAATTCCCCTGGAGACCGTGGTCAATACCCGTGACCTGGGCGGCTATGCCGCCGGAGAAGGCAAGGTCACCCGCTACGGCGCCGTCATCCGCAGCGACTGCCCCATCGGCATTTCCGAGAAGGACAAGGAATTTCTGAAAAATTACGGTGTGACCCTCTCCATCGACCTGCGGGGCAAGGATGAGACCATTTCCAGCCCCAGCGGCATGAAGGGTCTGGACTGGCATACTTACATCCACTGCCCCATCACCGAGGAGCATTCCATCCTCCGCTCCGGTGAGGACGGCAAGGAAAAGGCGCCCCCTCCCCCTCCTCCTGCGGAAGGGAATTTTGACATGGGCGACAGCTACATCGGCATTGTGGAAGAGGGCAAGGCCTGGGTCAAAAAGGTCATCACCCTCATTGCCGAGCATCCCGGTGCGGTGATGTTCCACTGCTTCATCGGCAAGGACCGGGCCGGCATCATGGCCGCCCTGGTGCTGGGTGCCGTGGGCGTCTGCGACACGGATATCATGATGGACTACAGCGCCTCCATGAGCTGTCTGCGGCCCAAGTACAATGCCATGGGCGCCGACTTCCTGCCCAAGAAGCGGGGCAGACCCGACTTCAGCTGGGGCTTCTTCGGCTCCGTGCCGGAAAGCATGGAGGCCGTTCTGTGCCACCTGAACGAAAAGTACGGCGGCGTGCCCGCCTATCTGCTGGACTGCGGCGTGACGGAGGAAACTCTGGAGAAGCTCCGCTGTAAGCTGCTGGAAGACGCGGAGTAAGAGGATTTTGCCTGTGAAGGGAAAAAACTTTGGCCCGCTGCTCCTGTGCATTGCCATCGTGCTGCTGGTGCTGAATATCCTGCTGCTCAGCTCCGTGAGCAGTCTGGAGCGGGACCTGCGCTCGATGGAATCGGGGATGCAGAGCCGCATCAGTGAACTGCGCAATGACAATGTGCGCCTGCAGCAGTCGCTGCGGGACCTGGAGAAAAACGCCCGGGAAGTGCTGGATGTGTCCATGCGGTACACCGGCGTTACGGAAGCGGATGAGGTGCGCACTGCGCTGGGCTTCACCCTGAAGGAAAGCCGGGGCGGGCAGGTGCTGGTCACCGCCATCTCCGATACCCGGGAGATCAGCGCTGCCGCCGAAGGCGCGGGGCTGCGCCGCAGCTGCGAGCTGCTGCTGCCCATGGATGAAAACTACATCCTGCGGGTCACGGAGAAGACCGAGGACGGCGAGCGCATCCTGCAGAGCGATGAGCTGCGCTGCGATGTGGCGGAGCGGATGGCCAGCAGGACTTATATGACCACGGCCTCCATGGGCACCGCCCCGGGCGGCATCCACGGCAACATGACCGTGCACAACGAGACCTTCGGCGCGGAGCAGCTGCGGGTGGAGAGCGCCTGGCTGGAGCTGTACCTGGAAGGGGAGCTGCGCAACACCGAGAAGCTGGAAAACCGGATGTTCCCCGGAGCTGCTGAGGACCGGATCAAAGCCGCCGCCGGCGAAGC
>JAZSQG010000198.1:0-14471 GCA_045537855.1 Oscillospiraceae bacterium | reverse complement strand
TCCTTTCCGGGAAACCGGGAAAGGCCGCACCGGCAGGATTGCCGGTGCGGGCATTTCCACGGATCCATTGATAGGTCTCTGGGTACGGCTGCAGACGAGACGATCATGCAGCCGCAAGAAAGGGGCTTAGGTGTAATCCAGAGTGCCCTGAGAGCTGACGTAAGCTTCCCACTCCGCATCGGAGTAGTTGTAGGTCATGTGACGCACGCCGCCGTAACCATACATGATGTTATAGTTGGTGGTGGCGTACTCGACCTGGTAGGAATACATGCTGACGCTGGTCAGGCTGCACAGAACGATGAAGTTCCACTCCTGAATGAGGGCCTGCTCGATCTGGGCGAGGATGCTCAGCTTCTCTTCGATGTCGATGAGGTCATACTCACCGCCCACGATGATGGAACGGCTCCAGTCGGTGTAGGTCTTGGTGACCTCTTCGCCGAAGACGATCAGGGTAGCGGTCTCGGTGGTGGGATCAAAGCCGCAGAGTTCCTGGATCTCGGTGTAGTCGGGGTCGCAGTAGCACTGCATCATGCTGAAGGGATAGAAGGCGGCGCCGCCCCAGGCACCGTAGCCCATCTCCACTTCGCCGTTCATGACGGCGCCGTAGCGGTCGGCGTTGGTGGTGTAGGTGAGGGTGACCTTGCCTTCGAAGCCGGTGCCGGCGGTGGCATCGTCCAGATAGCTCTGGATGAGCTGGTTCTGGGTGGCCAGGGAAGCGGTGATCTCGGCGGGCGTCACGGCGCAGTCGATCTCGATGACCATGTCATCGGTCCAGTCGCCGGCGGCGACCATCTGATCATAGGCGGACTGGAAGAGGGCACGGGCCAGGTCCACGTCGTAGCCGGTGCAGGCGGCATAGGCCTCGTCCAGGGTGGCGTACTGGCCGCCCTCGCCGTAGGTCACGCCGTAAGCGGCGCAGATGCCGGCCTTGGCCTGATCGGTGTTGCGGTAGATGGATTCGCTGTCGAATTCGATGTTGTAGTAGTACAGGCTGTTCAGCACGCCCAGAGCGGCCTTGCTGCCGGCGGTGCCCTTCAGCACGAAGTCATCGCGGTTCAGGGAGTAAGCCATGGCCTGACGGAAATCGCTGTAGGACAGGCAGACCTTGTTGACCTTCTTGGAGTCGCTGGAAGCGGCCTTCTGCAGCTCCACCAGATTGTCGTAGTCGGTGGCGATGAAGAAGCGGTAGGTGTAGGTCTCGTCGGTCTTCAGCAGGTTGTCGGAGAAGCGGTAGGTGTCCATATCGTCGGTGGTGAGCTCAATGGAGTCCAGCTTACCGCTGTTGAACAGCTGCAGCTCGGTATCGTGATCCACCACGATGTCGGTGACGATGCGGGTGGTCTGATACTGACCTTCATGCTTGCCGTCGGTGTAGCCGTACCAGGCGTCGTTCTTTTCGAAGACCATCTGCTTGTCGGTCTCGAAGGAAGCCAGGTAGTAGGGGCCGTAGCTCATGTAGGTGTCCAGGCTGGTGCCGTAGTTGGTGGTGACAAGGCCGCCCTCGGTGGACTTGCCGGCTTCGTACAGGGGCTCATAGACCAGCCAGGGGGTGGTCAGAGCGGTGTAGAAATAGAACTGGCTGATGGGGTTGGCGCAGAGGTAGAGGATGGTGTACTCGTCTTCCTTCAGCAGGCCGACGGTGTCCCAGCCCACCACATCAAAGGCGCGCTGATAGGAAACGTAGTTGGCGAGATCTTCCTGCGCTTCAAAGCCCCAGTCGGCGCTGCCGGTGAAGGTGTAGAGCAGGGCGATGGTCTCGTCGGTGACGGGGACATAGCCTTCTTCGTTGGCAAGGGCGTCCAGGCCGGTGTAGACCTCTTCGAACACGTAGCCGTATTCGTAGTACTCCTTCAGGCTGTAGCCGCTCATCCAGTAGGCGATGGGGGAGTAGAGGTTGAAATACAGGGCGGCGCCGTCGGCAGAGTAGTACTGGCCGTCTTCGCCCAGGGTCCAGTCAGCGTAGGCATAGGTCATGTCGCCGTTGGCGTTGACATTCTCGACCCAGTTGACGGAGCCGGAGTAATAGTAGTTGTAAGCACCGATGATCTCGGATTCACCCTGATAGTAGGAGTTGGCGCGATAGTTCTTCATCTCGGGGCTCAGGCACTGCTGCATGGAGTAGATGTAAGTGTCCGCATTGATGGGGGTACGGGCTTCATCGCCCCAAACAGCGTTGGGGTTCAGCTTGATGCGCCAGACGCGGCCGGTCTCGCTGGGATCGATGCCCCAGTCGGCAGCGCCTTCCCAGGTGGCGGTCACATCTTCAATGGACTCGGCCATTTCCAGGACCCACTGGAAGTTCTCGTTGCCCTCTTCGTCGCACACATAACCGATGTCCACCAGGGGAGTTTCGGTGTAGGTGAAGACGTAGCTGTCAGCGTTGGTCTCCCAGGAGTGGACACTCCAGTTGTCGGGCATGGCACCGAGGGCTTCGTTGAGGGTGTAGGTAGCCTCAACAACGGCCTCGCCGCTGTCTTCGCCGGCAGGGTTGCCGCCGGTGGATTCGTCGCCGCCCTCGCTGCTGCCCGCATCGGGAGCCGCAGTGGTGATGGCGAGTCCGCCGTTGCCGCTATTGGAGCCGGTGCTGCCTCCGTTGTTGTTGCCGCAGCCGGCAACGGAGAGGAGCATCAGACCGACCAGAAGCAGCGCAAGCAGTCTCTTCATGTTCATGTCAATACCTCCATAAATATGTTTCGGGTCAAGTGCCGGGGATGGATACAACAACCCACACTGACACTCAGCATATCATTATGGCATAGAATCGGAGGAAGTCAAGGGAAAATGTTGCAAAATGTAAATATAGAGAATAAAAAAGTACGGATTTTCTGTTTTACAGCGATACGGCCGCCGGGAAAAAACAAAAAAGCCCGCACCCGAAAGTTTTGGGTGCGGACAAAAAAGAGGCACGCCTTTTGGCGTGCCTCCTGAATGTACTCAGTTGAGAGAGGGGAGATAGTAGTCGGCAGGACGGGACTTGATCTCCTGGACGCAGAAGATGATGTTCGCGACGGTGGAGATCAGGAGCAGGATGATGAACACAAGGCCCAGAATCTTGCTGATGCCCACATTGCAGAACTGGGGAATCAGGTTGCCGAAGAGCCAACCCTTGATGCCCACGAGAGACATGATAAGCGGGAAAATGTTGAACGCAATGCCTTTCTTAGCCATCGTGCAGAGGATGATGATGCCGGAGACCATCATGACAACGGGAGCGCCCAGATGCTGCAGGCTGACATACTTGAAGTTCTTGTTGCCATCGGCGTTCAGCTCTTCCTTCATGACATCCTCAAGCTGCATGAAGTTGTAGTTGAACAGAATTTCGCCCCACATGCTGTTCTGAGTCTTCAGATCCTTGGAGTCACTGGGCTCATAGCGGAAATAGGGCATAAACCACTGCAGGAAAATCAAAACCACGCAGATCACGATCGCATAATGCGTGAGATTGACCTTTTTCATGATACCCATTCTCTTGGCATCAAATTCCATCTTGATTACCTCCAAACAAACCGTGTTGAGTAAAGCATCACAACTTATGGATGCAGTTTAACACAAGACCTACTAAATTACAAGCCCAATTTTCAATAAAATGCATAAAAACATGAGGGGATTTTGGGCTGGGATGGGCAAAGCACAGAGAAAGCACCCCCGGACTGGGAAAAACAGGAAGGAATGCCGCGCTCCGTGGGTGTCATATTCAGTCTTCCAGATAATTCAGGGGGTCCACAGCATAGCCGTCAACATAGACCCGAAAATCCAGATGGGTGCCGGTGCTGCGCCCGGTGTTACCCATGAGGGCAATGCACTGTCCCTGCTGCACACTGTCCCCTTCGGAGACGAGGATGCTGCTGCAGTGGGAGTAGCGGGTCTGCAGGCCGTTGCCGTGGTCGACCACAAGGGTCTCCCCGTAGCCGGAGGTGCTGCGAACTTCCACGACCGTGCCGGAGGCGGCGGCGTAAATCTCCGTTTCGTAGCGGTCTGCCAGGTCGAGGCCCATGTGCCACTCGGTGCCCTCCCCGTCAATGGGGTCGGTACGCAGGCCGTAGTAGCAGCTGATATAGCCCACTTCGCTGAAGCTGACGGGCCAGAAGCTGGGATAATACTGGCCGGCGTCGCCTTCGATACGCGCAGCAGGGACTTCCACACCCTCTTCCCGGAGGAAGGCGGGGAGATGGGCGGGCGGCTCTTTGGCAGCCGGGCGGCGGCTTTCCGCCTGCAGCTCGGGAAACTCCTGATGGCGGACTGCGGCAGGCAGACTGTGAGGCTGGCGGCGGCCGGCCATGCGGGCCTGACGCAGGGCCATCCCGGCCTCCAGCTCCTTGGCGGAAGCGGAGGTGGCAGTGAGGCTGAGATTCAGCAGGATGAGAAACACGCTCAGGCAGATGCACAGGGTGGTGAGAACGCCACGCAGGGAGTAAGCGCTGTGCTGCTTCTGCCGGGAGAGCAGTTTTTTGCGGAAGGGGACATTGATATATGGAGTCATACATTACAACCTTTGTTACGAAGATTTGAAAACGGTAACATAGTATTACAAAATGTCATCGAAATCAAGAGTAAATTGTAATGAAATTCCTGTTTTGCAGGAAAAAAACCGGAAACTTCTAAGAAAATGAAGGAAAAGCCTTGAAAAAACAGCAGGGAAAGACGTGTGCGTGCGGCGTTTCAGCGCAAAAAACGTGGCCGGGCACAGGGCCCGGCCACGCCGAAAGGGGCAAATATTAAACTCAGTACACGATCTTTTTCTCGCGGTTCTTCTTCTGGAGCTTGTTGGTGTCGATCAGCCGGGTGGAGGACTGGTCATAGCGGCTGGCAATGATGTCCACCAGGGCGGATGCGGTATCCAGACTGGTCATGCAGGGGATGCTCTTTTCCATCGCCTTGCGGTTGAAGATGCGGAAGTCGCCCACGCTCACATCCATCACGGAGCCGGTGTAGATAATGTAGCTGACGATTTCCTCGTCCACCAGACGGTTGATCTCGTTGCTGTCGCCGTAATCCGGCACGGTCTCCGCGTCCAAACCCTTCTGGCGGATGACTTCCGCAGTGAGGGGGGTGGCGTAGAGGCGGATACCCAGGTCGAAGAAACGCTCTGCCAGAGCAAGCGCGTCGGAATAGTCATAGTCCTCCACGCTGATGAGCACGGCGGTATCGCCCCGCTCCTTGGGGGTGCGGATGTGAATGCCGGCAGCGGTGAGGCCCTTGAAAAGGGCTTCCGCCTTGGTGCGGCCGATGCCCAGCACTTCGCCGGTGGACTTCATTTCCGGGCCGAGAATGGCGTCGGCGTCGTAAAGCTTCTCAAAGGAGAAGATGGGGACCTTGACGGTGCAGCAGGGGGGCGGCGTGGCAAGGCCGGATTCGTAGCCCAACTCCTTCAGGGTGGCGCCCAGCATGACCCGGGAGGCGATGTCCACCAGAGGAATGCCGGTGACCTTGCTGATGTAGGGCACGGTGCGGGAGGCGCGGGGATTGACCTCGATGACATACAGCTCCCGCTCGTAGATGAGGAACTGGATGTTTACCAGACCCTTGGTGCCCAGGGCAAGGGCCAGCTTTTCCGCCACGCTGCAGATGCGGTGCAGCATCTCATCCTCCACGTTGTAGGGCGGGAAGACGGCGATGGAGTCGCCGCTGTGGATGCCGGCACGCTCGATGTGCTCCATGATGCCGGGAATGAGCACGTCGGTGCCGTCGGAGATCACGTCCACCTCCAGCTCGGTGCCGGGCATATACTTGTCCACCAGCACGGGGTTTTCAATGCCGCCGGAGAGGATGGCGTTCATGTAGGTCACGGTGTCCTTCTCGGAACGGGCAATGGTCATGCCCTGTCCGCCGATGACATAGCTGGGACGCAGCAGCACGGGATAGCCCAGGATCTTGGCGGCGATCTGCGCCTCGGCCAGGGTCTTCACGGCGCAGCCCTTGGGACGGCGGATGCGGAAGCTTTCCAGCAGCGCGTCGAAGCGCTCCCGGTCCTCGGCCAGGTCGATGCCTTCGGCGCTGGTGCCCAGAATGGGGATGCCCTGGCTGTCCAGGAACTTGGTGAGCTTGATGGCGGTCTGGCCGCCGAAGGCTACCACGACGCCGATGGGCTTTTCCACTTCCAGAATGTCCATGACATCTTCCGGGTACAGGGGTTCGAAATACAGCCGGTCGGAGATATCGTAGTCCGTGGAAACGGTTTCGGGGTTGTTGTTGATGATGATGGTCTCGTAGCCCATGCTCCGCAGCGTCTCCACGCACTTGACGCTGGAGTAGTCAAACTCGATGCCCTGACCGATCCGGATGGGGCCGGCGCCCAGAACCACCACGCGCTCCGCCCCGGTGCGGGGGAAACTGCGGGCGTCACACTTGTCGCCGTAGACGGAGTAGAAGTAGGGGGCTGTGCCCAGCCCCTCGGCGCAGGTGTCCACGATGTGGTAGACGGGGGAGAGGTGGGGGGGCAGTTCATTGCCGGAGAGGCGCTTCAGGGCGGCGTCGGGATATCCCAGCTTCTTGCCCCGGAGGTACTGCTCGTGATTCAGGGTCCTGCCCTGAATTTCCAGCTCATATTCGGCCAGATTGCGGAGCTTTTCCAGGAAGTAGCCGGTGATCCTGGTGATCTCGTGGATCTTCTCCACGGACATGCCGGCCTTCAGGGCTTCAAACACGGTGAAGAGACGGCGGTCGTCCACACGGGTGAGCCGCTCCTCCAGGGGAGCGTTGTCGTGCTTGTCGGAATTCAGGGTGTCCATGCCGATCTCGGCACCGCGGACGGCCTTCATGATGGCGGATTCGAAGCTGTCGCCGATGGACATGACTTCGCCGGTGGCCTTCATCTGGGTGCCCAGAGTGCGGCTGGCATTGGGGAACTTGTCAAAGGGCCACTTGGGGAACTTCACCACGGTGTATTTCACATCCGGTTCCATGAGGGCGCTGCCAGTGGCGTCGCCGAAGCGGATCTCGTCCAGATTGTAGCCCAGGGCGATCATGGCGGTGACCTTGGCAATGGGGTAGCCGGTGGCCTTGCTGGCCAGAGCGGAGGAGCGGGAGACACGGGGGTTGACCACGATGACCCCGACCTCCCCGCTGGTGGGATGGAGGGCGAACTGCACGTTGCAGCCGCCGGCGATCTTCAGCTCCCGGATGATGTCCAGGGCGGCGTTTTTGAGCATGCTGAACTCTTTGTCGTTCAGGGTAACGGCGGGGGCCACCACAATGCTGTCGCCGGTGTGAACGCCCACGGGGTCCACGTTTTCCATGCTGCAGACGCAGATGACATGGTCCGCGCTGTCGCGCATGACTTCGAATTCGATTTCCTTCCAGCCGGCCACATACTTTTCGACCAGGATCTGGGTGATGGGGGAGGCTTTCAGGCCGTTGCGGGCCATGGTGCCCATTTCCTCCTTGCTGTAAGCCACGCCGCCGCCGGCCCCGCCCAGGGTGAAGGCGGGACGGATGATGACGGGATAGCCGATACGGTCGGCGGCCCGGAGGGCGTCCTCCACCGTGTTCACCGTGTCGGAGGGGATGGTGGGACAGCCGATCTTTTCCATGGCGTCCTTAAAAAGCTGCCGATCCTCCGCCCGGTCGATGGCCTCGGCGTTGGTGCCGATGAGGCGGACATTGTTGGCTTCCAGGAAGCCCTCGGCGTCCAGCTGCATGGCCAGGGTCAGGCCGGTCTGACCGCCCAGACCGGCCAACAGGCTGTCCGGCTTTTCTTCCAGAATGATGCGCTTCACGGTTTCCAGCGTCAGGGGCTCCAGATAGATCTCGTCCGCGCTGGAAGCGTCGGTCATGATGGTGGCGGGGTTGGAGTTGACAAGGACGGTCTCGATCCGTTCCCGCCTGAGGATGCGGCAGGCCTGGGTGCCCGCGTAGTCAAACTCAGCAGCCTGTCCGATGACAATGGGACCGCTGCCGATTACCATGGCTTTCCGAATGGTCTGATCCAGTGGCATAGTCGTCGCCTCTTTCCGCTAGTATTATTTATAATGTGGCGGCCATGACGGCCTTGGTGGTATGCATACGGTTTTCCGCTTCATCGAAGACGAGGGGGCGGGGGCACTCAAAGACTTCGTCGGTCACTTCCATGCAGTCAATGCCGAATTTGGCAGAGATCTGCCGGCCGATCTCGGTGCCCAGATCGTGGAAGGCGGGGAGACAGTGGAGGAAGACGGCCTGCTGGCCTGCTTTCTCCATGAGGGACATGGTGACCCGGTAGGGGCTCAGATCCCGGATGCGGCTTTCCCACACTTCGTCAGGTTCGCCCATGGAGACCCATACATCGGTATACAGCACATCCGCGCCAAGCACGGCAATCTCCGGGTCGGTGCAGAATTCCAGCTTTGCGCCGGTCTCCTCCGCGATGGCGCGGCAGCGCGCCACCAGCTCGGCATTGGGGAAGTAGCTTTCCGGGGCGCAGGCGGTGAACTGCATGCCCATTTTGGCGCAGCCGATCATCAGGGAGTTTGCCATGTTATAGCGGGCGTCGCCCATGAAAACCAGCTTCCGGCCTTTCAGAGAGCCGAAATGCTCCCGGATGGTGAGAAAATCAGCCAGGATCTGGGTGGGGTGGTATTCATTGGTGAGACCGTTCCACACGGGAACGCCCGCATGTTTTGCCAGGGTCTCCACAATCTCCTGACCGAAGCCCCGGTATTCGATGCCGTCAAACATCCTGCCCAGTACCCGGGCGGTATCGGCGATGCTTTCCTTTTTGCCGATCTGGGAGCTGACGGGGTCCAGATACGTGCTGTGCATGCCCAGGTCCGTTGCCGCTACCTCAAAGGCGCAGCGGGTCCGGGTGCTGGTCTTTTCGAAAATGAGGGCGATGTTTTTGCCCTCGTGGCTGGCGTGACGGATGCCGGCGCGCTTTTTCGCCTTCAGCTCCGCTGCCAGATCCAGCAGAAAGGTGATCTCTGCGGGGGTGAAATCCAGCAGCGTCAGAAAGTTTCTTCCTCTCAGGTCCATGCGGTATCTCCATCCTTCCGGGGGTATTACAAGAATACTTCTATATCTGATTTAGTATAGCGCTCCCCGGGAGTAAATGCAAGAATTATCTTTCCGTGTCGAAGGCTGTGCCGGGGGAAAACGCATACAGAAAGCGGGCAGTCCCGGAGGACCGCCCGCAATATGTGCCGTCTTACTCCTCGAAGAACTTCTTGTGCACCGCGCGCATGGCCACGTCGGCCTGCTCGGCGTCGATGAGGACGGAAATCTTGATTTCGCTGGTGGAGATCATGTGGATGTTCACCTGGGCAGAGGCCAGGGCTTCGAACATGAGGACGGCGATGCCGGGGCGGTTGATCATACCCGCACCCACAACGCTGAGCTTGCAGATCTTGTCATTGACGGTGATGTGGTCAAAGCCGATGGTGTCCTGGGCGGCTTCCAGCGCTTCTCTGGCCCGGACCAGGTCGGTCTTTGCCACGGTGAAGCTGATGTCCTTGGTGTCGCCGCGGCCGATGGACTGGAGGATGAGGTCGACATTGATCTTTTCCTTGGCCAGCACCCGAAATACCTTATAGGCGATGCCGGGCTCGTCCTTCAGACCCACAAGGGCGATACGGGAGATCTTCTCGTCCCGTGCGATTCCGCTGATCTTGGTTTCCTCCATCTTCTTCGTGACCTCCTTCACTTTGGTTCCGGGTTTCCGGACATAACTGGACAGGACTTCCATGTTCACGCCGTAGCGCTTGGCCAGCTCAACAGAGCGGTTATGCAGCACCTGGGCGCCCATGGAGGCCAGCTCCAGCATTTCGTCATAGGTGATTTCATCCAGCTTCCTGGCATTGGGGACCTTCCGGGGGTCGGCGGTGTAGACGCCTTCCACGTCGGTGTAGATGTGGCACAGGTCGGCATGGAGCTTCGCGGCGATGGCCACCGCGGTGGTGTCGCTGCCGCCGCGGCCCAGGGTGGTCATGTCTTCGTGCTTGTTGATGCCCTGGAAGCCGGCCACCAGGACTACCTTACCCTGCTCCAGCTCCCGCTGGATGCGCTCGGTGTCCATGGTCTTGATGCGGGCGTTGCCATAGTCGGAATTGGTCTTCATGCCCACCTGCCAGCCCAGGAGGCTGATGGCGGGAACGCCCATCTCATGCAGCGCCATGGCGCACAGGGAGATGGAGATCTGCTCGCCGGTGGTGAGGAGCATGTCCATTTCCCGGCGGTTGGGGTTGCTGCTGATCTCTGCCGCCTTGGCAATGAGATCGTCCGTGGTATCGCCCTGGGCGGAGAGGACCACAACAACGCTGTTGCCGGCGTTTTTCGTATCGGCAATGATGCCGGCTACACGCTTGAGCTTTTCGGCGTCCGCCACGGAGGAACCGCCGAATTTCTGTACGATAAGCATAATTCTTTCCTGCCTTTTATTTTCCGGCATTGCCGGAAGGACTCAGACTGACGAAAGGGAAACGGAATGCTCCCGGGCCTGCTGCGCAGGCTGTCAGTCGCAGATGCGGTATTTGGCTTCGTATTCGGCCACGTCTGCTGCACTGCAGGGGCCGATGAGCTGCCAGGTCTTGCCGGTACGCACATACCAGCGGGACTGAATTTCCGCAGGGTCGCCCATCTTGACACCGCCTGCGCTCCAGCCTATGTCACGACGCTTGTCGCTGTGCAGCACCGCGTCGATCACATCGCCCAGCACCGCGCTGGCAGTGGGGAGGCTGCCGGCACCGGAGCCGTAGAACATGGTATCGCCCAGGGCGTTGCCGCGCACAAGCACGGCGTTGTAAGCATAGTCCACATGGTAGAGCATGCTGGTGGGCAGAACCACCTGGGGGGCGACCCAACAGGTGACGGTGCCGTCTTCACTGCAGCGGGCCTGGCCGATGAGCTTGATCTTGCCGCCGAAGCCGCCCACGGTCTCGATGTCCTGGAGCAGGACATTGCCGATGCCCTCGGTGTAAACGGCGGAGGGGCTGATCTCCTTGCCCCAGGCAAGATCGGAAAGGATGCTGATCTTGCGGCAGGCGTCGGTGCCGTTGATGTCGCTGTCGGGATTGGCTTCCGCGTAGCCCTTGGCCTGGGCTTCCTTCAGGGCGACGGCCAGCTCGGTCTTCTGCTCCCGCATGGAACTGAGGATGTAGTTGGTAGTGCCGTTGAGGATGCCCTTGATGGAGAGGATTTTATTGGCACGCAGATCGCTGAACAGGGGACGGAGGATGGGAATGCCGCCGCCCACGCTGGCTTCGAAGAAGTAGTTCACGCCCTTTTCCCTGGCCAGCTCCAGCAGCTCACGGCCGTCCTCAGAAACCAGCTCCTTGTTGGAAGTGACCACATGCTTGCCTGCTGCCAGCGCACGCCGGGTGAAATCCCGGGCAACGCCCCGGCCGCCGATGGTTTCCACCACCACACGGACCTCGGGATCGTTTTCCACCAGGGAAAAGTCCTTGGTCACCAGGGATGCAAAGGGACTGTCGGGGAAATCCCGCACATCCACAATGTATTTCAGACGGATCTCTTCGCCGGCTGCCGCAGCGATCTGGGCGCTGTTTTCCTGCAGCGCGGCTGCCACGCCGGAGCCGACGGTTCCGAAACCGAGAATCGCAATACTGATCATTTTCGTCACCCTTTTGCTTTCTTTTGTATGATTTATGATAGTAACATATGTTTTGCCATTATGCAACCGACTTTCCCCGGATTCTCTGTTTCGCTAAAGAAAAAGAGCGGGAGGGGCGTGCATTTTCGGTTATCCCGACGATTCAGGGGAAGTAACGCTGCTTTCCTTCCCGCACAAGGCTGCAGAAGCTGCGGATCTCCTCCTCCGTGGTGTCGGGAGAGAAGGAAATGCGCAGGGCACCGTCGATGACGTTCGCGGGCAGGGCCATGGCCTCCAGCACGTGGCTGCGCCGCCCTTTTGCGCAGGCGGAACCCCGGGATACGCAGACACCCACACTGTCCAGATGGTTGGAGAGCACCTCCGCCCGGGCCCCGGGGAAGGAGAGACTGACGATGTGGTCCGCGCAGTTGTCACCGCTGAGGATGGCCGCTTCCGGAAGCAGCTCCGGGAGCAGGGCCTTCAGCTTCCGGTAATGCCCGGGCATGTCCGAAGCTTTCCAGCGGGCAAGGCCTGCAGCGGCGGCGGCACCGAAGCCCGCGATGGCGGGGATGGCTTCCGTGCCGGAGCGAAGGCCGCTCTCCTGCCCGCCGCCGTGGAGGAAGGCGGGAAGGCGCAGCTCTTTGGAGAACCACAGGGCGCCGGCGCCTTTCGGTCCGCCGATTTTATGGCTGCTGAGGCTGATCATGTCGGCCCCCAGGCTCCGGGGGCTGAAGGGGAGCTTCAGAAAGGCCTGCACCGCATCCGTGTGGAGCAGAGCCTTGCTCCCGGCGGCTTTGAGGATCCTGCGCACTCCGGCAATGTCCGTTACGGCGCCGGTCTCGTTGTTTACCAGCATCAGGCTGATGAGGGCAGTGTCCTCCCGGAGGGCGGCCTGCACCTTTTCCGTGGGGATGGAACCATCGGGCTCCGGGGCGAGAAGCGTCACTTCCCAGCCCTGATTTTTCAGCTGTGCAAGACTCTGGAGCACCGCGTCATGTTCCGTCTGGGAGCTTATGATATGCTTGCCCCGGTGCCGGGCAAGATGTGCGCCGGATTTCAGGGCCTGATTGTCTGCCTCGGTGCCGCCGGAGGTGAACAGGAGCGTTCCGCTGCTGCCGCCGGGGCCAAGAGCCTGCAGGATGCGGCTGCGGCTTTCCTCCAGCAGGGCCTTTGCGGCCCGGCCGGCACCGTAGCCTGCCGACGGGTTTCCCCAGCACTGTGTCAGTGCATGCTGCATGGCCTCCACCGCTTCCGCACAGGGGCGGGTGGTGGCCGCGTTATCCAGATAAATCATAGTATCCCTCGGTTTGCTTTAAATTGACGCGGGTCATGCTTTGCAGTATAATAGCGGGACCTGTGTATTGCAAGGAGGAATCTCCGGGAACGCCGCAAAAATGCGCCTTCCCGGGGCGGATCCGGCGGGTTTTGTTTTCCCGGGGCATGCGTCCCGCGAATGGAGGGAAAAACCGATGAAGTATCTGTTTTATACACTTGGCTGCCGCTGCAACCAGTTTGAGACCGCTGCCATGGAGGGCGAACTCCGGGCCCGTGGTCATGAGATCGTTGCTTCCGAAGCGGATGTGGTGGTGGTCAACGGCTGCGCCGTCACCGCCGAGAGTGCCCGGAAATCCCGGCAGGCCGCAAGACGGCTGCTGAAGGAAAATCCCGGGGCAAAGCTGGCGGTCTGCGGCTGCTGGCCCCAGGCGGAACCGGGGGAGGCGGAAGGCTGCAGCCCCGCAGTGCTGGGCGGCAGCGGCGGGCGGATGGCCTTTGTGGAAGCGCTCTGCCGCATCGGGGCGGAAGGGGACTGCTGCCGCCTCCTGGACGAACCAAAAAACAGAAAAAGCTTTGAGGTGCTGCCGCCGGTGCTGCCGGAAGGGCGCACCCGGGCCTATCTCAAGGTGGAGGACGGCTGCATCAACTACTGTGCCTACTGCATCATCCCCTATCTCCGCGGGCCGGTGCGCAGTCTGCCCCTGGAGGAAGCGGCCCGGCAGGCTGCGGAGCTTGCTGCCTCCGGCGTGGAGGAACTCACCGTAACGGGCATCGAGCTGGCCTCCTACCAGTACGGACTGGGGAAGCTGGTGCAGACCCTTCATGCCGCCGCCCCCGGGCTGCGCCTGCGTCTGGGCTCTCTGGAACCCCGGGTGGTGGATGAAGCGTTCTGCCGTCAGCTGGCGGATACCCCGGGGCTGTGCCCGCACTTTCATCTCTCCCTCCAGTCCGGCTGCGATGCCACGCTGAAGCGCATGGGCAGAAAATACGACTGCGCGCGTTTCTATGAAAGCGTGGAGCTGCTGCGGAAATATCTGCCGGGCTGCAGCATCACCGCCGACCTGATCACCGGATTTCCCGGGGAAACGGAAGCGGAATTTCAGCAGACGCTGGACTTCCTGCAGCGCTGTGATTTTGCCCACGTCCATGTATTTCCCTATTCCGAGCGGAAGGGGACCCGTGCCGAGCGCATGCCCGACAGCGTGCCCAAGGCCGTCCGGGAAGAGCGGGCCCGCCGGGCCATTGCCCTGGCGGCGGAGATGGAGGAACAGTTCCTGCTGGCTCAGGTGGGAAGCGTGCAGGAAGTGCTGTTTGAGAGCAGGGTAGGACGTACGCCCAACGACTGCGAGACCCGGATGCTGCCGGGGCTGGAAGGGCAGCGGCGGCTTGTTCGCATCACGGGACTCAGCGGAAAACGGCTGAGCGTGGAAGCCGTGTAAGAAAAATGCGCTGAAGGCTTGGGGAATGTTTATCAAAATACTATTTGGCTATTGACTTTCCCAATTTAGCCAATTATAATTTTCAATTATTCCCGCGGGGCGCATCAGGCTGCCTGCGCGGACGAAACGAAAAAAGGAAGGTCTTAGGAAATGGCAGAAAACAGAGTCTATAACTTTGCGGCCGGCCCCTCCACTATGCCGCCCGAAGTTCTGGAGCAGGCTGGGGCTGAGATACTCAA
>JAZSQG010000099.1:0-5776 GCA_045537855.1 Oscillospiraceae bacterium | reverse complement strand
GCCGTTGATGGCCCGGCTGCTCATCTGCCCGAAGGCGTTGGTGGCCGTGACGCTGGTGCGCACGCCCACGCAGGCTGCGGAGACCTGCTCGTAGATTTCCGTGGCGCTCAGCTCCCGGGAGAGGAGGCCCGCCGCCTCCGCCTCGGGGGAACCGGCCACGATATAGCCGGGGCTGCCGCCGGGAATGGGGGCAGCCTGCCCGATGGGGACCACCCGCACGCCCCGGAGGCTGTGCAGCAGCACCCCCGCGCCGCCGAAGGCGCCGAGAAGCAGCGCCAGCACCAGCAGCGCCGGCAGCCAGCCGCGCTTTTTTCTGCGGGGCGCAGTGCCCCGCCCGTCCTGTTCGTACATGCACGCTTCCTCCTGTTGAAGCCGGTTTCACAGGCAGTATGCCCGATTTCCCTCCGGTCTGCCCGGGGGAACGCTGGTAAATTGCAGCTCAGAAAAAGCTCAGCTGGGCGCTGTCGGGCATGTCACCGAAGGCCCCGGCCTGTTTGAGCTGCTCCACATGGGTCTTGGAGACCTTGGTGCAGGCCAGGGAGAAATCCTCCACGGAGATGAAGTCCTGATGGCGCTTTTCGTAGATGTCCCAGGCGGCGGATTCCCCCAGACCGGCGATGGCGGTGAAGGGCGGGATGAGCGTGCTGCCCTCCATGGTAAATTTTGTGGCGTGGGATTTTTTCAGGTCCACCGGGGCAAAGCTGAAGCCACGGAGATAGAATTCATAGACCACTTCCAGGCCGGTATAGAGGTCCTTTTCCGCCTGCTTGAGTTCATTACTGCGCCGCTCCAGCTCCCGGAGCTTCTGGCGCACCCGCTCGGTGCCCCCGGACATGATCTCCAGGTCGAAGGCCGGGCAGCGGATGGTGAAATAGGCGCAGTAGAAGGCCAGGGGCCGGTGCACCTTGTACCAGGCGATGCGCAGGGCCATCATGACATAGGCCACGGCGTGGGCCTTGGGGAAAAGGTACTTGATCTTCTTGCAGGAATCGATGTACCAGTCCCGGACCCCGGCGGCCCGCATGTCCGCCTCCATGTCCTCGGCAAGTCCCCTGCCCTTTCGCACGCTTTCCATGATCTTGAAGGCGCGCTTGGCGGGCAGGCCCTGCTGGATGAGGGTGATCATGATATCGTCGCGGCAGCCGATGGCTTCGTCAACGCCGGCGGTGCCGCTGTCGATGAGGTCCTTGGCGTTGCCCAGCCACACGTCGGTGCCGTGGGAGAAGCCGGACAGGCGCACCAGGGTGGACATTTTTTCCGGCTGGGTGTCCACCAGCATTTCACGGGTGAACTTGGTGCCGAATTCCGGCACGGCGATGGAGCCGGTCCTGCCGATGATGGGATCGTCATTGGCAATGCCCAGCGCTTCCGGGGTGCGGAAGAGGAGCATGGTTTCCGGGTCGTCCAGAGGCAGGGCCCGGGCGTCCACCCCGGTGAGTTCCTCCAGCATGTGGATCATGGTGGGGTCGTCGTGGCCCAGCATGTCCAGCTTCAGGAGGTTGGACTCCATGGAGTGGTATTCAAAATGGGTGGTGATGATGTCCGTATCCGGGTCGTCCGCGGGATGCTGCACGGGGCAGAAGTCGTAAATGCTCTTGTCCTGGGGGATGACCACCAGACCGCCGGGATGCTGGCCGGTGGTGCGCTTGACCCCGGTGAAGCCCGCGGCAAGGCGGTTTTCCTCCACCTTGGAGACCTGTCTCCCCCGCTCCTCCATGTACTTTTTCACATAGCCGAAGGCGGTCTTTTCCGCGATGGTGCCGATGGTGCCCGCCCGGAACACATGGTCGGCCCCGAAGAGCTCGATGGTGTCCCGATGGGCCTGGGCCTGATATTCGCCGGAGAAGTTCAGGTCGTTATCCGGCACCTTGTCGTCCCCGAAGCCGAGGAAGGTCTCGAAGGGGATGTTGTAGCCGTCCTTGACATACTTGGTGCCGCATTCGGGGCAGAGTGCATCGGGCATGTCCGCGCCGCAGGCATACTGCTCCCCGGTCTCAAAGTCCACATGGCGGCAATTGGGGCAGCGGTAGTGGGCGGGCAGGGCGTTGGCCTCCGTGATGCCGGAGAGGAAGGCGATGATGCTGGAGCCCACGCTGCCCCGGGAGCCCACCAGATAGCCCGCCTCCAGAGACTTTGCCACCAGCTTCACGGCGCTCATATAGATGACATCGTAGCCCCGGGAGCAGATGTTCCCCAGCTCCTCCTCCACCCGGCCGGTCACCAGCTCGGGGGGATTGTCGCCGTAGAGGCGGTGCATCTTGTCATAGCACAGATCGTGGAGCTGCTGGGCGGAATTCTCGATCTTGGGGGTGAAGAGGCCCGTGGGCAGAGGGGCCACATCCAGACAGCTGTCGGCAATGGCCCGGGGATTGTCGATGACCACGGCCCGGGCGGTCTCGGTGCCCAGATAGCGGAATTCCTCCAGCATTTCGTCGGTGGTCTTGAAGTACAGAGGCAGAGGTTCGTCGCAGTCGTCAAACTTGTTGCTGAGAAGGATGCGGCGGAACACCTCGTCCTTGGGGTCGAGAAAATGCACGTCCCCGGTGGCCACCACGGGCTTCCCGAGCAGCCGGCCCAGCTTCACCACCTTGCGGTTATAGTCCCGCAGCTCCTCCTCGTTCCGGGCGGTGCCGTTTCGAAGGAGGAAGGCATTGTTGCAAAGGGGCTGAATTTCCAGAAAATCGTAAAACTCCGCGATGCGCATCAGCTCCCGCATGCTCCGGCGGCCCACCAGGGCCTTGAAGAGCTCGCCGCTTTCGCAGGCGGAGCCCACGATGAGGCCCTCCCGCAGCTCCATGAGCAGGCTCTTGGGAATGATGGGGTATTTTTTGAAATGCTCCAGATGGGCCCGGCTCACCAGCTCGTAGAGATTGCGGATGCCCTGCTGCTCCTTCACCAGAAGGATGATGTGCTTGGGCTGGCGCTTCCCGTCAAAATTTTTCCGCAGGCGGGCGATGACCGGGGGGATCTCCTGCACCCGGCTGAGACCCTGCTCCCGCAGCCGCTCGAAAAACTTTTCCAGCAGCAGGCCGCAGGTCACCGCATCGTCGCTGGCCCGGTGATGCCGGAATTCCGGCAGGCCCAGATAGCCGGCGGCGGAATCCAGACTGTGCTTGCGCAGGCCGCTGAGGAGGCTCTGGGATAAGATCAGGGTGTCCAGAGAGGTGGCGGTCAATTCCCGGCCCATGCGCTCGCAGGCTTTGGCAAGAAAGCCCATGTCGAAATCCGCATTGTGGCCCACCAGGATGCGCGCCCCGGCAAACTCCAGAAAGGCCGCCACGGCTTCCGCCTCCGAAGGGGCATCGGCCACATCTTCGTCCCGGATGCCCGTGAGGCGGGTGACCTCCGCCGGGATGGGCATGCCCGGATTCACAAAGGTCTGGAAGCGCCCCTTTTCCTGCCCGCCCTGCATGATGACCGCGCCGATCTCGGTAATGCGGTCATAATCGGCCCGCAGGCCGGTGGTCTCCAGATCGAAAGCCACAAATTCGTCGGAAAAGGCGGCGTCGGCGCTGCCGCTGACGGCCACCCGGTCGTCCACATCGTTGACGAAGTAGCCCTCCAGCCCGTAGATGACCCGGATGCCGTGCTTTTTCCCGGCGCTGCAGAGCTCGGGATAGCCCTGGAGCACGCCATGGTCCGTGAGGGCCACGGCGGGATGGCCCCAGCGGGCGGCGGTGGCCACCATTTTGGAGATGTCCGTCAGGGCGTCCAGCTGGCTGTAGCGGCTGTGCATGTGGAGCTCCACCCGCTTGTCCCCCTCCGCCAGGTCGCTGCGCACGGGCTTTGTCTGCTCCTGCACCGCCCGGGGCTCCATGGCGATGTCCCCATGCCAGCGGTCGTAGCTCACGTCCCCGTGGACGCAGAGATACTGCCCGTCATGGATCGTTTCCAGGGGCTTCTCCTCCGGGGTCTTGAGGAATTTCGAGACATGGAGGCTGCCCTCGTAGTCGGTGATGTTGAAGCTGAGGATGCGGTTGCCGCCCCGCAGCTCCCGGATCTCGGTGCCGAAGACTTCGCCGGTGACGGTGACCCGCCCGGCCTCCGGCGTCAGCTCGCTGATGGGGACGCTGTGGCCCTGAATCCGCTTGCCGTAGAGCATTTTGCCCGGGGCTTTGCTTCCCTTGCCCCCGCCGCTCTTACTGCCCTTCCCGTCTCCGCGGTCGGCTTTTTCCGGCTGGGGGGGCGGGGCGTTTTTCCGCTGGCGGATATTCACGCTGCTGAGGCGGTAGGCTGCGGCGATGCGCTGCTCGGTGAGCCCCAGGACCACCTGGGCCACCGGGTGGGGGAAGTCCAGGAGCAGCTCCATGCTGCCCTGCTCCCGGTTCAGGGACATGTGGCACACATCCGCCTCCCGCAGGGGCGCAAGGAGGCTGTCCCCCTCCTCCGGCAGGCAGCAGGGGAAGGCGTCCCGGAATGGAATTCGTTTATCCTGCATGGTCGAACAATGACCCTTTCCTGTTAATAGAAGGTGGCCAGGGTCACCTCCGGCCGGTCCAGCCGGTCGCAGGTGATGGCCATGAGCTGCACCTCCAGCAGTTCGCCTCTGGGTTCCAGATGAACCTGGGCGGTGAGCTCCACCCAGCTGCCCATAGTGGGCATGTTGGCCGGAGCGATGATGGCGGGGAAGCCCAGGAAGGTGATGTCCTCCTCGCAGCAGGTCATCACCTGCCGGCCGAAGGAGAAATGGCCGGGGCGCCTATCCTGACTCTGGACGGCGAAGCCCCGGAGGCGGAGGATCTTCCCCTCGTAGGCTTCCGGGTCCTCGGAGATGTCCCGCTCCCATTCGGCATAGTCCCGGTCCTCGATCTCCACGATGTCCGCGTCCATGTCCCAGGGGAGCTCGTCCGGCAGGTCGTCGTACTCCTCCGTGCCGTCGGGCAGCTCAAAGTAGATGGGCACCGAGCGGCTGGCCGCCCGGACGATGCGGTGCAGTTCTTCCCGGTCGGTGGTTTCCGTGACCCGGTTGAAGACCACCACGGTGGCTTCCCGGAGCTTATCGTAGGTGAGCTTGCGCATATTGCTGTTGTAGCGGAGGAAGCTGCCCGCGTCGGCAATGACGAACTTGCGGAAGGGATACCAGTGCTCCGGCATCCGCTCGAAGAAGTCCATTTCCTCCCACATGCCGTTGAGCTCCACCATGACGGTGTTGCACTGGGACTGGTCCTCCAGCTCCGTGAGCTTCTCCGGGGTGATGTCCTCCAGATGCTCAAACTGCGCCACGAACACTGCCCGGCCCGGCACGGGCCGCAGCTCCTCCAGCCCTTCCTCGGTCTGAATGATCAGGATGCGGAACTGCTCCGGCAGGCCCGGGTCCTCAATGAGTTTCTGGATATAGCTGGTCTTGCCCCCCTCCAGGAAGCCCTGAAAGAAGAAGATGCCCAGTTCGTCCCGCTGGATCTCCTTTGCCATGTCAGATCCCTCCAAAGAGGCTGCTCAGCTTTGCTTCGTCCAGCTCCGCGCCGATGACGCAGAGGCGGCCCGTCACCTCCGCCGGGCCCTGACGCAGCTGCCACTCTCCGGGCACATAGTCAAAGTGGTGCCAGGCCCCTTCGCTCCCGGCGAGGATGCCCTTGGCCCGCAGCACGGTGCCGCAGCCTTCCAGACCCGCAAGGGCCGCTTCCAGCTCCTGCGCGCTGTAGACCCGGGCCGTCTCCCGGCCCCAGCTGGTAAAGACTTCGTCGGCGTGGTGATGGTGGTGGTGCCCGTGGTCATGGCAGCCGCAATCACAGTCATCGCCGTGCTCGTGGTGATGATGCTCGTGCTCGTGGTCATG
>JAZSQG010000137.1:0-2011 GCA_045537855.1 Oscillospiraceae bacterium | reverse complement strand
CGCTTGGCCTCCGACTTGCGGTGCTGAATGATCTGGAGCTGTATACCGGCGGCGCCTACTTCGTCCACGGGCACAATGTGCTATTCCAGATCTGGGGGGAAAGCGGCGTCCTTGCCCTGCTGAGCTTCTGCCTTGCCAGCTTCTTCGCCCTGCGGGACGGCCTGCGGGACGCTTTCCGCCCGGCAGGGGAGGAGGGGAATCTGGCCCGGGGCGTGCTGGCGGGCAGTGCCTGCGGCCTGCTGGGCGCGCTGGTGTTCGGCATGACGGACTATATCTGGTCCTATCCCCGCATCATGATCCTCTACTGGTTCCTCTTCGGCCTGCTGCTGGCCGCCGATCGGCTCCGCAAAGGGGCGCAGCAGTAAAAAATGCACAGAAACATCGCGCCTCCTGCTTTTCTGAGCAGGGGGCGCGATTTCTGTTGTGCGTCATACGCTTTGAATGTCCCGCCGGGCCAGCAGCTCCAGGGCCGTGCAGTAGCCCGCCAGCCCCTGCCCCTTGACGGTGGCGATGCAGGCGGCGCGGACATAGGAGATTTTGCGGAACTCCTCCCGGGTATCCGGGTCGGAGATGTGCACCTCCACCGTGGGGATGCCCACGGCCTTCACCGCGTCCAGAAGGGCGATGCTGGTATGGGTGTAGGCCCCGGGGTTGAGGATGATGCCCCCGGCATAGTGCCGGGCCTCCTGAATGGCGTCCACCAGATCCCCCTCGTGGTTACTCTGGTAAAAGCGCACCCCCACGCCCAACTCCTTTGCCCGCTGCGCCACCATGCGGCACAGATCGTCATAGCTTTCCCGCCCGTAGATCTCCGGCTCCCGAAGTCCCAGCAGATTCAGGTTGGGACCGTTAATGACCAGTATTTCCACAAAAATCCTCCCATATGGCCGCAGCCGTCTCTTCCGGGCTGCCATTGTTGTTGATCACCGCGTCCCGGAAGGCTTCATAGCAGCCGATGCGCTGCCGGTACATGTCTTCCAGGTTGCTGCCTTCCGACAGGGGGCGGCCCTGCCTTGCCAGCAGGGCGGTGCTCCGCTCCAGATGATAGATGCGCCCGTTCTGCTTCAGGGGCGGGAGATTCCTTCGGTCCAGCACGCTGCCGCCGCCGGTGACCAGAATGATGCCGCCCTCCAGCCCGGCCCGGGCGATGGCTTCCTTTTCCAGAGCCCGGAAGGCGGCTTCTCCCTCCGTGCGGAAAATTTCCGGGATGCTGCGGCCCGTCTGCGACTCCACCAGCGCATCCGTGTCTACCAGCCTGCGCCCGCTGCGCTCCGCCAGCAGCCGTCCCACGGTGCTTTTTCCGCTGCCGGGCATGCCGATGAGGACGATGCTTTCCAGCTTCCGGGAAAGGGAAGCCAGCACCTGCAGCTGCGTTTCTTCCGGGATAGGCCTGCCGAAGAAATCCTCCTCCGACAGGGCCGCCTGGGCGGCCAGCATGCCAAGCCCCCCGCAGCAGGGGATGCCAAGGGCTGCCGCTTCCTGCAGGAAGCGGGTGCGCAGGGGGTTATACACCAGATCCACCACGCCCCGACAGGCCGGAAAGTCTCCCGGGTGTGCGGGCAGATCCTCCGCATCGGGATACATGCCCAGCGGCGTGGCGTTGATGAGGATCTCCGCATCCCGGTGGCGGCAGAGATTTTCGTAATTGTGTTCTCCGCTGCGGGAAATGACCACCGCCTCCCGGGCGCTCCCGACCGCCGCCGTGCCCCGCACGGCCAGGGATGCGCCGCCGGAGCCGAAGATCAGCACCTTGCAGCCCTCCATTCGGATGCCCGAGCGCTCCAGTGCCCGGTCAAGGCCCCGTGCATCGGTATTATCCCCCCAGAGGCTGCCGTCAAGTCGGAGGCCAAGCGGTCTTAGGAAGACAAATCCCCACTACACCTCCTTGGCTCACAGAACGACATGGCTACGATCCGACTTGCACCTTGCAGCCCTCCATTCGGATGCCCGAGCGCTCCAGTGCCCGGTCAAGGCCCCGTGCATCGGTATTATCCCCCCAGAGGCTGCCGTC
>JAZSQG010000127.1:0-8590 GCA_045537855.1 Oscillospiraceae bacterium | reverse complement strand
CGGCGTGCTGGTCTACGGCATCCCCGAATTCCGCCTGCCCAAGGCCATCGTCCGGAAGGAAGTGGACGGCCTGAAGGCCATGGGCGTGGAGCTCTGCACGAATGTGGTGGTGGGCAAGACCATCACCGTAGACGAACTGCTGGGGGAAATGGGCTTTGGAGCCGTGTTTATCGGCGCCGGTGCCGGTCTGCCCAAGTTCATGGGCATCCCCGGGGAAAATCTCAGGGGCGTCTATTCCGCCAATGAATTCCTCACCCGCATCAACCTGATGAAGGCCTATCAGCCGGGTGCCAACACGCCCATCAAGCCTTCGCAGAAGGTGGCGGTGGTGGGCGGCGGCAACGTGGCCATGGATGCGGCCCGCTGTGCCCTGCGCATGGGCGCGGAGGTCCATGTGATCTACCGCCGCTCCATGGAAGAGCTGCCCGCCCGGAAGGAGGAAGTGGAGCACGCCGAGGAAGAGGGCGTCGTGTTCGACACCCTGACCAATCCCGTGGAGATCCTCCGCTACCACAATCCCGAGGATAAGAACGATCCCCGCAACGGCTCGGTCCGGGCCATCCGCTGCATCCGCATGGAGCTGGGCGAGCCGGATGAGAAGGGCCGCCGCAGACCCATAGCCATCCCCGGCAGCGAGTTTGAGACGGAGGTGGACTGCGTCATCATGGCGCTGGGCACCAGCCCCAACCCCCTGATCACCGCCACCACCGAGGGGCTGAAGACCAATCATCACGGCTGCATCGTGGTGGATGAAAACGCCCTCACCAGCCGGGAAGGCGTCTATGCCGGCGGCGACGTGGTCACCGGCAGTGCCACCGTCATTCTGGCCATGGGGGCCGGGAAGCAGGCGGCTGCCGCCATCCACGAGTATCTGCAGAAGCAGTAATTCAGAAGCGCATACAATATAATAATAAGGGCGCAGGCCGTCACAAAGGACGGCCTGCGCCGCGTTTTTGCCCGGGAACCCCCGTCACAGATATTTCTGGATGGAGGTTTTGAATTCTTCGATGGCCGTTGTGTTGCCCTCCTCCACGGCATGGGCAATGCAGTGGGAGATGTGCTCGTTGATGATCTCCTTTCCCAGCCCGTTCAAAGCCGAGCGGGTCGCAGAGATCTGCATCAGGACCGCGGCGCAGTCCTCGTCACTTTCGATCATCCGTTTGATATACTCCAAATGTCCGATGACCCGGGAAACGCGGTTGATCTGCCGCCGCTTTTCCCGGGGGTCGTGAACGTGGCTGTGGCTGTGCTGCCTATGTTCCCGGGACTGCTCCATGCTGACCGCTCCTTTCCTTATGGTGTTTCCGGGTTTATTCCAGGCAGTCCAGCACTTCCTGCAATTCCACATTGGCCGCTTCGAAGGAGCCGATGGCGATCAGCAGTTTCTTCTGGGCCTTTTGGGGCAGGGAATCCAGCAGAGAGGCCAGTTCCTCCGCGTGATGCTCGTTGTGGTGGATCATGTAGGAAAGCAGGGCCTTCTTTTCTTTCAGATTGACGGAGGTATCGGGATGGGTATGGGCTTCGTCATAGTTGTGGGTATGGGTGTGCACATGACCGTCTCCGTGGGCATGGACATGCGCTCCGCCGTGCTCGTGCCTGTGCTCTTCGTGAATGTGTCCCATGGTAAACGCTCCTTGTCCGAATTTGCAAAGGAGACAGCGCCACGCCGCTGCGCTGTCTCCTTTCCGGGAATCTATCGTGCCTGGGATTTGAGATGGATCGAGGCAAAATCACTTGCTTGCGGATTCAGAATAGCACAGTGTCTTCCGGGGAAAAAGCTCCCCCGGGGGTTATTTTTTCAAACAAATCTGAAAATTTCTCCCCCGATATATCCCCCCGGGGAGCTTGTGCCGGGGCGTAAAACAGGGTAAAGTGTCATCCGGGGGGAGGCTGTGTGCTGCCCCGACATGATCTTCGCGTTTGATAAGGAGGGAAACAGAGCATGAAGCTTTCTATCAAGACTCTCGCAGCCCTGCTGCTGATCCTGGCCCTGCTGCCGGCGCTCAGTGCCTGCGGCAATACCCCCGCACAGAGCGGAACAGCCTCCGGCGTGGGCGATGGCGGCGCCAAAAAGGACGAGCTGGTCATCGGCTTTCAGGAGGTCCCCTCCAACTATGATCCCCTGAACGGCTTTTATAACGGCGTGCAGCTCCTCTATGCCGCCCTGGTGCAGACCAATGCCGACATGGAGGTGGTCTCCGACCTGGCCACCGGCTACAGCGTCAGCGAAGACGCGCTCCGCTATACCTTCACCCTCCGGGAGGGGGCAAAATTTTCCGACGGCAGCCCCATCACCGCCGAAGACGTGGTCTTCAGCTTTGAGACGGCAAAGGGCAACGCCAGCAGTCTGGACCTTTCCCGCATGGCGGGCATTTCCGCCCATGGGAACGAAGTGACCGTGGAGCTCACGAAACCCGACTCCACCTTCATTCTCACGGTCTGCAATGTGGGCATCGTGCCCAGGGCGGCCTACGGCCCGGATTTCGCCCTGCAGCCCGTTTCCTCCGGCCCCTACAAGCTGGTGCAGTACGATGTGGACCAGCAGTTCATTCTGGAAGCCAACGAGCATTACTACGGCGAAGCCCCGGGTATCCGCCGGGTGGTTTTCGTCAAGCTGGCCGATCAGGATACCCGCCTCATGGCGGTGAAAGCCGGGCAGGTGGATATTACCCAGACTTCCGCCGTGGTGGCTGCCGGCAACAGTGTGCCGGGCTACCGGCTGCTGCAGGAGGAGACCGTGGATAACTTCGGCATCTCCCTGCCCTGCATCCCCCGGCAGGCGGAAGTCAACGAATACGGCTACGTTCAGGGCAATGACTTCACCTGCGACATTGCCGTGCGCAAGGCCCTCGCTTACGGACTGGACCGGCAGAAGGTGTGTGAGGAAGCCCTCAATGGCTACGGCGTCCCCGCCTACGCGGAGAATGACGGCATGCCCTGGTATAACCCCGAAAGCGCCATCGAATACGACCCGGACTACGCCCGGCAGCTCCTCAGCGATGCGGGTTGGGTGGATACCGATGGGGATGGCATCCGGGAAAAGGACGGGGCGAAGGCCTCCGCCACCCTGCTGTACTCCGCCGGGGACGACGTTCGCCAGACCATCGCCATGGCCGTCAGCAATCAGGTGCTGGAAAACCTGGGCATCGAACTGGTGGTGGAAGGCGTGGGCTGGCAGGACCTGCCCGCCCGGATGTATTCCGAACCCATGATCCTGGCCTGGGGCTCCTCCAACCCCAAGACCAGCTATATGCTCTACCACTCCTCCAACGCAGGGAAGGATGACTGGTATAACCCCGAAAACTTCCGCAGCGAAGGGGTGGACGCCTATCTGGATGCCGCCCTGGGCGCAAGGACTCTGGAGGAAGCCATCCCCTTCTGGCAGAAGGCCCAGTGGGACGGGGAGACGGGTACTTCCATGCGGGGCGAATGTCCCTACCTCTTCCTCCTGAACAAGACCCACCTCTACTGGGTCCGGGAAGGGCTGGACACGGGAGATCAGAAGATCCACGCCCACGGCGACGCCTGGCCTCTGGTGCAGAATCTGGCCCGGTGGAAGTGGAACTGAGCGGATATCCATCGCGAAAGCAAGCTGAAATGACGGCAGCAGTGAATTTCGGCCCGTTTCCTGCGGGCCGGGATTCTGCTGTTTAAAGGACGGGTACAAATGAAGGCAACAAAATCCATCGGTATCTATATTCTGCGGGGGATCACGCTGCTGCTGGCGGTGGCGGTGTTTTCCTTCCTGCTGGCGCAGGTGTCCCCGGTGGACCCGGTCCGGCAGTACATTCAGGCCAATCCCGGCGTTTCCGAAGAGAATGTGGAGGCCATGAAGGAGTACTGGGGGCTGAACGATCCTCCCGTGGAGCGCTTCTTCAAGTGGTTTTCCGCAGTCCTGCGGGGCGACTGGGGCTATTCCACCACCTACCGCCAGCCGGTGCTGCAGGTCATCGGCGTGCGCTTCAAAACTTCGCTGGCGCTCATGGCGGCAGCCTGGGTGTTTTCCGGCGTGCTGGGCTTTGCCGTGGGCTGCATCATGGGCCTCTTCCGGGAGCGGATTTTGGACCGCATCATCAAGCGCATCTGCCTCGTCATGTGCTCCATTCCCACCTTCTGGATCGGCCTTGTCTTTCTGGCGGTATTCTCCGCCATGCTGGGCTGGTTCCCCTTCGGCATGGCGGTGCCCCCGGGGGTGCCCGCGGAGGAGGTGACCCTGGGCATGCGCATCCACCATCTGATTTTGCCTGCCCTGACCCTGAGCTTCCTTTCCTTTGCCAACCTCGCCCTCCACACCCGGGAAAAGCTGGTGGAGGTCTATGACAGTGACTATGCCCTCTTTGCCCGGGCCCGGGGCGACAGCGATCTGAAGATCCTCTTCCGGCACGGCATCCGCAACTCCCTGCTGCCGGTCATCACCATGCAGTTCAGCTCCTTCGGCGAGCTTTTTGCGGGCTCCATGTTTGCCGAAAATATTTTCTCCTACCCCGGTCTGGGCGCTGCTGCCAGCGCCGCCGGTACGGGGGGCACCGATATCCCCCTGTTTCTGGGGATCGTACTCTTTACGGCTATCTTCATTTTTGTGGGCAACCTGATCGCCAACATCCTCTATCAGGTGGTGGACCCGCAGACGCGGGAGGGGGTCAGAAAGTGAAAAAGACGAACAGACGCCTCCTGAGCCTGATCCTTGCGCTGCTGATCGTTGCGGCGCTCATCGCCGTGTATCTGGCCGGCGCCCTGCTGCCGGAAAGCGCCCTGCGGGCGGATTTCGGTTCGAAATTCCTGCCGCCCTCCCGGGAGCATCTCTTCGGAACGGACTATCTGGGCCGGGATATGTTTGTGCGCACCGTCAAGGGCCTGTCCCTGAGCCTCACCGTGGGGGCCATCGCCTCCGTGATCTCCGCCCTGATCGGCCTGGTGGTGGGCGTCACCGCCGCCCTGGGAAAGGGCTGGATCGACCATGCGGTGAACTGGTTCATTGATGTATTCATGAGCGTGCCCCACACGGTGCTGCTCATCCTCATCTCCATCGCCTTCAGCCAGGGGGCCTTTGGCCTGCTGGTGGGCATTGCCCTGACCCACTGGGCCGCCCTCGCCCGTCTGGTCCGGGCGGAAGTCCTGCAGATCCGGGACCAGCAGTATGTGATGGTGGCCCGGCGCTTCGGCAAATCTCCCTTCTGGGTGGCCCGCAAGCACATCCTGCCCCATGTGATCCCCCAGTTTTTCGTGGGGCTGATCCTGGAATTTCCCCACGCCATCATGCACGAATCCGGCCTGACCTTTCTGGGCTTCGGCATGCCGCCGGAGCAGCCCGCCGTGGGCATCATCCTCTCCGAGTCCATGCGCTACATTTCTTCGGGCGCCTGGTGGCTGGTGCTGTTCCCCGGTCTGGCGCTGGTGGTCCTGGTGCTTCTCATCGAAGCTCTGGGCAGCACCGTACGCCGCCTGTTCGAGCCCCGTCAGGCTCAGCTGTAAGGAGGGAAGCACATGTACGCACTGGAGATCAAAAATCTGTCCGTTTCCTTCCGGATGTACGAAAAGGGCTTCCGCAAGAAGGCCCTGCAGGTCATTTCCGACCTGAATATCAATCTGAAGAGCGGCGAAATACACGCCATCGCAGGTTCCAGCGGCTCCGGCAAGAGCCTGCTGGCCCACGCCATTCTGGGCATCCTGCCCCGGAATGCCCAGGTGGGCGGGGAAATGCGCTGGTTCGGCGAAGCCCTGACACCCAAGCTCCAGAAAAAGCTCCGGGGTGATCGGCTGGTGCTGGTGCCCCAGTCCGTGAACTATCTGGACCCCCTGATGCGGGTGGGGAGGCAGATCAGCCGGGACCGGGAGACCGCCCTGGAAACGCTGAAAAAGTACGGTCTCACCCAGCAGGATGCAGGGAAGTATCCCTTCGAGCTGTCCGGCGGTATGGCCCGCCGGGCGCTGGTGGCCACCGCCGCCGCCACACAGGCCCAGGTCATCATCGCCGACGAGCCCACCCCGGGCATGTCCCCGGAACTGGCGGAGAGCGCCATGGCCCGCTTCCGGGCGCTGGCGGACGCAGGTGCCGCCATCCTGCTCATCACCCACGATCTGGACCTGGCCCTGCGCTATGCCGACCGCATCTCCGTGTTCTATGCGGGCACCACGGTGGAGACCGCCCTTGCTTCGGACTTCCGCTGGGAGGAACTCCTGCGCCATCCCTACAGCAAGGCCCTGTACCGCGCCATGCCCCAGAACGGCTTTGAACCCATCCCCGGCACCCAGCCCTATGCGGGAAGTCTCCCCTCCGGCTGTGTCTTTGCCCCGCGCTGCCCCCTGCGGACGGAGGCCTGCGCCGTCCGTCCCACAGTCCGTACCCTTCGGGAAGGTGAGGTGTGCTGCCATCATGCGGATTGAAGTCAAGGATCTCTGTTTTCGCTACGAAAAAAAGACGCCCCTGCTGGAGCATGTGAATCTCACCGTGGAATCCGGCGAGCGGGTGGCCCTGGTGGGTCCCTCCGGCTGCGGGAAAAGCACCCTCTCCCAGATCCTGGCCGGCAATTTCAGGCCTGCCTCCGGGCAGGTGCTGCTGGACGGGAAACCCCTGCAGAAAAAGGGCTTCTGCCCCATCCAGATGATCTATCAGCACCCGGAAAAGGCCATCAATCCCCGGTGGAAGCTGGGAAAGACCCTCACCGAAGCCTGGGAACCGGATGAAGCCTTCCTGCGGGAGCTGGGCATCGAGCCCGCCTGGCTGGACCGCTATCCGGCCGAACTCTCCGGCGGGGAAATGCAGCGCTTCTGCATCGCCCGGGCCCTGGCCCCCCAGACGCAGTTCATCATCGCGGATGAGATCAGCACCATGCTGGATGTCATCACCCAGGCGCAGGTGTGGCAGCTGCTGCTGAAGGTGCTGAAGGAGCGGCGCATCGGCCTCATCGCCATCACCCACAGCCCCGAGCTGGCAAAGCGGGTCTGCGAGCGGGTGATCGACTTTCAGGAAATCAACCGCCTTTCGGGCGAGATGTAAAAACAATATGCCAGGGAGCGGCATCATGGCCGCTCCCTGGCGTTTTCTCTTTTATTCCGCTTCTTCCTCCCGGGGCAGGGCGCTTGCTCCGATCTCCAGCCAGGCGGGGTAGAAGCCGCTGTTCAGGGCGATGTTCCAGCTGTGGTAGTTGGAGACCCCGGTGCCGTAGAAGGGGATGCCGCCCCGGCGGAGCACTTCGTTTTTCAGCAGCGTCACCAGATGGCTGCCCACCCCCCGGGAGCGGTACTGCGGCAGCACGTCGATGCCGATCTGCAGCCAGCCGGGGGCGTCCTCGGAGCAGCCCGCCATGCCCATGATCTCCGCTCCCTCCATGGCGCAGACCGCCAGCCGGTCCGGCCGATGGGGGAGAAATTCCGGGCAGAGGGCGTTGGGGAAGCGTTCATCCCCGTAAAAGGGGCCCAGCGCCTCCTGTTCGTACCACCTGAGCGGGAAGCTGCCCCGGGGCTGCGTGTCCTCCGCCGGGAGGAACATGTGGTGGCTCTGGCTGAGGGTATAGCCGTGACTGCGCAGCTCCGCTTCCAGGGGCAGCAGATTGGGCAGCTCGAAGAGCCAGTGCCCCTCCTTGCCCTTTATATGCGCCCGGAGGAAGGGGTGCAGGGCGCGGTCCGCGGTGATCACCGCACCCCGCCCGGTGCTGACCATGCTGAAAAAGGGCGCCTTCGGGCTGTACTGCCGCCGTCCCGGCTGCAGGATGGGGGTGGTGAGGGTGATGCTGTCCCGGCTGATATCCGCCGGGCTGCAGTGATATTCCAGCGCCAGCAGCTCCGCCAGCGCCGGAAAAAAGCGTGCTTTCGATCCTGTCATGTTCTTTCCGCCTTTCAGGGAAGCCGGATCTCCCGCAGTCCCGCCTCCGTCAGCTCCAGCACCCGGGTGCAGACCTCCTGCAGATATTGCCGGTCATGGGACACGCTGATGATGCAGCCGGGAAAGTCTGCCAGCACCCGGCGGATCACCGGGGCGGAGAGTGGGGAGAAATTCCGGGTGGGCTCGTCCAGGAGCAGGACATTGCTCCCCGCCAGCACCATGGCCAGGAAGAGCAGCTTGGCCCGCTGCCCGCCGGAAAGCCCGGCGGCGGGATGCTCCATTTCCTCGGCCTTGTATTTCATGGAGCCCAGAAGGTTCCGGGCCCGGGTCACGTCCTCGTGGCTGCCGCCGGGTGCCAGGATTTCCACCGGGGTCCGGGCGGCCAGCAGACTGTCCCCGTAATCCTGGGGCATGTAGGCAGCCCGCAGATCCTCCCGGGGCAGCAGCAGCCCGGCGACGTGCTTCAGCAGGGTGGATTTTCCCGCCCCGTTTCTGCCCACGATGCCGATGCGCTCCGGCCCGGTGACCCACAGGTGTACATCCCGGCTCAGGAGGCTTTCCCCGGCCCGCAGCTCCGGCAGGTCCAGCCGCAGGATGTTTTTGTTTCCCGGCAGGGCGGAAGCCTCCCGGTCGAAGAATGTGAGGATGGCGTCCTCCCACTCCGGCAGCTGGGTCATCTGCTCCTTTTCCCGCTCAAAGCGCCTGCCCATGGACTGCACCGCGTGCATCTTCTTTTTCAGCAGGCGGCTGCCGTGGGGGTCCTGCCGG
>JAZSQG010000017.1:0-2716 GCA_045537855.1 Oscillospiraceae bacterium | reverse complement strand
TTCCATGGGCTGATTCAGATCGTCCGCCCCCAGCAGCAGCCAGGGTGCGCCGGTGAGGCAAAAGGAAGCCAGCAGCGCGCCGTAGGCTTCCCCCTCCGGGGCGCAGAAGCCCAGCAGGATGGGCAGGCAGTGGAGGAGGAGATACGTTGCGCCCATCCGCCTGACCCGGGGGGTAAGTACCAGCTTTTTCTTGGCCTTTTTGGGAATGTTCAGGGCCAGCACCAACAGGAAGAGGAGGCAGGAGAGCCAGATGCCCAGGTCCCCCAGTTCCTTGATCAGCAGCACCGCGCCCATGGCCCAGACGCCCCGGAGGATGATCTCCTCCACGTGCTCCTGCACCCACTTTTTCTGCACGCCGTGCTTATAGCCGTTGAGCTGGAAAAAGTGGACATATTTCAAAAACAGCACCGCACCCGCCGCCAGCAGGCAGAGGGAGAGGCAGGCATATGCAAGATTTGTCATATCACAGCACTCCAAAATAGCTGTCCAGCACCCGGTATACGAAGGCCGGCTGCTCCAGATAGGAATAGTGCCCCGCCCCGGCGACCTCCACCAGGCCCGCGTCCGGCAGAAGCCGGGCGAATTCCTTCCCGTGGCTGAGGGGAGTATCCTTGTCTTCCGTGCCCCAGATGAGGAGGCTGGGCTGTCTGACCAGCGGCATGAGATGGCGCAGGTCCTCGTTCACCAGCTTCACCAGCGTCTGGCGCATGATGGGGCTGGCATTGCGGTAATCCGCCGAGCCGTGACGCTGCCGCCAGGCCTCCATGGCCCTGGGGAAGGGGCGCAGCAGGGATCTGCCCAGCTTGTAGCATGCTGCCCGCAGCTTCTGCCGGGGCGTTTTCTCCGGCACGATGCCCGCGCTGTCCACAAAGACCAGCTTGCGGTAAGTAAATTCCTCCTGCTGCCGGCTGCAGAGCTTCAGCATGATGCGCCCGCCGTTGGAATGGCCCAGCAGGTGGCAGTCCCGCACGCCCAGGGCCCGGAGGAACTCCTCGGTAAAATCGGCATAATCCCCGGCGTCCCAGGCCCGCTGCGGCTCCGGCGTCTCCCCGAAGCCGGGCAGCTCCGGCAGCAGCACCTGCATATACTGCCCCAGATGCTCCGCCAGCGCCCGGTAGAGCCCCGCGTTGGTGCCCCAGCCCTGAAGGATGAGCAGGGTCTCCGCCCCCTGCCCGAAGTGCAGATAATTCACTTTGATGCCCCGAACTTCGATGGTCAAGAAGGCTTCCTCCTGCGCATAGTCATACTGATTTTACATTATATACCGCCTTTTGGAAGATTACAATTGCGTTGTCATGGATTTTTTCCACATTCTATGCTATCATGAGGAAAAATGTGCAGGAAAGGGCGGTTCAAAACATGTACGTCAATCCCTATCCCAATCTCCTCAAGCCCCTGAAGCTCCGGGGCCTGACGGTGAAAAACCGCATCATGAGCGCGCCGAACATGCTCTTCCAGACCATCGGCGGGCGCACCACCGAATATTACACCGGCTATCTGGCCCAGAAGGCCCGGGGCGGCGCGGGCATCGTCACGCTGGGTGAAGTTCCCGTGTGCGACGGCGGCTGCCACACCCCCGGCACGGTGATGAGCCGGGAGAATCTTGCCATCTTCTCGGAGATGAGCGCCGTCATCCGGGAGCATGGGGCGGTGAGCAGCGTGGAGCTCACCCACGGCGGCCGCAACGCCCGGCCGGAATTCAATACCGTGGAAGCCATGGGCCCCGATGAGATGGACGGCATGTACGGCCACGTCCGGGCCATGACGGAAGCGGATATGGAGGATGTGGCGGAAGCCTTTGCCGACGCGGCGGAATACTGGTATACCGCCGGCTTTGATACCGTCCTCATCCATGCGGCCCACGGCTGGCTCTTCCCCCAGTTCCTCTCCCCCCTGAGCAATCACCGCACCGATCAGTACGGCGGCAGTCTGGAAAACCGCATGCGCTTCCCCCTCATGACCCTGAAGCGCATCCGGGACCGGGTGGGGCCGGATAAGGTCATCATGATCCGCCTCAGCGGCGCCGACCGGGAGCCCGGCGGCATGACCGTGGAGGAGGTGACGGAGTTTCTCGCCCGGGCCCAGGAATATGTGGATCTGGCGGAGATCAGCAGCGAGGGCATCACCTGGTTCTTCGGCACCACCTTCAAGCCCTGGTGCCTGAATGCCGACCTGAGCGAAGCCATCAAGCGCTCCGGCAAGGTGCATATCCCGGTGTTCACCATCGGCAGCATCGTTTCCCCGGAGCTGGCCGAGGAAGTCATCGCCTCCGGCCGGGCCGACGGGGTGAGCATGTCCCGGGCCCTCATCGCCGACCCCTATCTGCCGGAAAAGGCCCAGTGCGGGAAAAGTGAGGACATCGTGCCCTGCCTGCGCTGCCTTGCCTGCACCGACGGGGACAATCTCTACCGGCACTTCAGCTGCGCGGTGAACCCCCTCACCGGCCACGAAAGCCGCCTCGGCTTCGGGGAGATCCTCCCCGCCTCCCATAAGAAGAAGCTGCTCATCGCCGGCGGCGGCCCTGCCGGTATGGTGGCGGCCATCACCGCCGCCCGGCGGGGGCATGAGGTGACCCTCTGCGAAAAGAGCGGGGAGCTGGGCGGCCTCATCCGCTTTGCCGATGTTGACAGCCTCAAGCCTGACCTGAAACGCTATAAGGCCTTCCTTCTCCGGCAGGTGGAAAAGCACGATATCAAGGTGCTGCTGAATACGGAGG
>JAZSQG010000135.1:0-4851 GCA_045537855.1 Oscillospiraceae bacterium | reverse complement strand
TAGGCGCCGTCTTCGTCCTGGGCATAGACGGTGATCTTGTTGTCCCACCAGGACTGATGGCCCTGCACGTAGCACTCCACCACGACCTGGCTGTCCATGGCGGCAGCCATGTACTCGGCATAGCTCATAACCGCAGCGACCTCGGGCTCAACAGCGGGCGCTTCGGTGGGCGCCACGGTGGGTTCGGGCGTGGTCACGGGCGTCTCGTCGGGCTTTTCCTCGGGGGAGCAGGCAGCAAAGCCAAAAGCCATGACGAGAACCAGAAGAAGGGCGATATACTTTTTCATAATCGGTTCTCCTTTTTTGTTTTACTTTTTTTACCTCTCGGTATTCTCATACCCTGCTCATTATACAGCTTATTTCAGGAAAATCAATGAGGAACGGCACATTCGTCAGTCATATTCCGGATGAACTGCCCTTCTTTTTCTTCCTCACCAGCTGCAGCACCCCGTAGGCAATGATGATCAGCCACACCAGCGCCAGCGCGGAGAGCAGCAGCACGGAAGCGGTGGGCAGCGGCCCCAGTTCCTGCTTCCCCATTCCCCCGCCACCGCTGAGCTGGTCCAGGCGGTACAGGGACTCGGTATCGGCATAGAGCTTTTCAAAATAGGAGTCGTTTACCGTTTCCTTCCGGCGGGTAGACTTGGTCACGCTCTCGATCATATGGCCCGCCGCATCCCGAAGAGAGGCCGAGCCGTTGAAGACCGGGGTGACAAAGGTTTTGTCGGTATTGTCCATCAGCAGCTGGGATGCCCGGATTTTGATGTCGTAGTACAGCTCGTTGTCTTCGCCGCTGCGGGAAATATAGTCCCGGTATTCCGGGCTTTCCTGGGCCTTGGAGGTGACGGGCACATAGCCCTCGGTCTGGGAATAGGCGATCTGCACCTCGTTAGTCAGGAGATACTGGGTAAAGAGCCAGGCGGCCATGACCTCCTGGGGGTCTTCCTTGTTGAACACGCAGACAGAAGGGCCCTGGGAGATCATCTGGGGCTTTTCCGGGTCAAACTGGGGAATGGGCAGGATCACCGTCTCAAACTGTACCAGTTTGTCCTCGCTGATGTCGATATTGGGGGCCTCACAGCCCATCCATGTGGCGCCCGCCGTGGAGTCGTTGACAAAAATGCCCTGGCCCGCATTGAGGAAGTTGGCGGGATAGCTGGAGATCTTGAAGGTGGAGAAGGCGCCCGTGCCCGCATGGAGGGCGATCTCCTCCAGCAGCGCCCGGGTGGTATCGTTGAAGATGAGGATCTCCCCGCTTTGGGTGGAGTAGCCCGCCTCCTGCTGCCGCAGCATCTGGATCATCATATTGTCCGTGGACTTATAGATGAAGGGGATCATGACCTTCTGCCCGTTGACCAGATAGTTGCCCTCGGCATCCTTCGCAGTGGCGGCTTCCGACACCTCCCACACGAAGTCCCAGGTGAGCTTCTCAGGGATGGTGAAGCCCAGCTTCTCCACATAGGTCTTGTTGATATAGCAGGCTTCGGTGGAGCGCATATAGGGCAGGGCGTAATAATGTCCCTCGAAAGAGCATTCCTTCAGGAACTGGGGCACGATCTCATCCTGCTCCGGGGAATCGAAGCGCAGCTCGCTGCCCCCCAGGCCGTATTTCCTATCCTTAAACAGGCCGTCCAGAGGCACCACGGTGTTTTCGCCGGTGAGATAGGTGGCGATATGGTCGGGATAGGTGATGCACACATTGGGGGTGGTACCGGTTGCGATGTTGGTGATCACATCGTTATAAATCCTGCCGTAGTCCGTGTAGAGCCGGAGATTGACGGTGATATTGGGATAAAGCTTCTGAAAATCCTCGATGGCCTTGTTGTAGATATCCACCTGGGTGATGTTGGTATCGTTCTTGGCCCAGAAGCTGATCTCATACTGCCGGGATTCGTCGAATTCTTCGGGGATGGTGAAGGCTTCCGTTTCCCGGGAGCCGTGGCAGCCGCCCAGCAGGCTCAGGCACAGGATCGCAAGAAGCAGAATACTGAGGAGTTTTTTCATCCCTTGGTCCCTCCTCTTGCCACACCCGCCATGATCTTTTTGTGGAAGATCAGAAACAGGATGATGAGGGGCACGGAGATGACCACCACCGCAGCCATCATGGCCGGGATGTTTTCCCGCCCGAAGCCCTGTTCCCGGATGGCCTGGATACCGTTGGAAACCAGGAAGCGGCTCTCCTCATCGGTGATGAGCCGGGGCCAGACACAGGAATTCCAGCATTCGATGACCTTCAGGATGGTGATGGTGATGATGGTGGGCTTGCAGATGGGGATCATGACCCGGGTCAGATAGCGGAAGTCCGTGGTGCCGTCCACCTTGGCCGCGTAGTAGAGTTCATCGGGGATCTGGGAAAAATTCTCCTTCAGCAGATACACATAGAACACGGAAGCCACCGAGGGAAGCACCAGACCCATGAAGGAGTTGCGCAAATCCAGCTCCGTGACGGTCACGAAGTTGGTGATGACCACCAGCTCACTGGGGATCATCATCAGGGCCAGAAACAGGGTGAAGGCCAGATCCTTCCCCCGGAAATCCAGCCGGGCAAAGGCAAAGGCGGCCAGCACCGTGACGATGAGCATCAGCGCCGTGGTGCCCAGGGTGAACAGCAGCGTATTCAGCAGATACTTTGCCAGAGGCACGGTGCTGAAGGCGTCCAGATAGTTCTGCAGGGTGGGCGTCAGGGTGAAGAAGCTGGGAACATATTCCGCGTTATAGGCACTGTAGCTCTTCACGGAGCTGAGGACCATCCAGTAGAAGGGAAAGAGCACCACCAGCGCCCACAGGGTCAGCAGTGCATAGGTGACGGTCTTCCGGGCGGTGCTGCCAATGGCGGCCCGCCGCTCGATTTTCTCAAAATTCGTCTGTTTGTCCATGCCGCACCTCAACCGTAGTACACATGCTTCCGGCTGACCAGCAGATTGATGACGGTAATGGTCAGCACGATGGCAAAGAGGATGATGGCTGCCGCCGATGCATAGGAGGGGTAGCCGCCGCTGTTGCCGTAGAGCATGTCATAGACATAGCCCACGATGGTATTCATTTCCGCCGCGTTCAGGTCGGTGCCGAAAAGGGCCACCGCATCGCTGTAGGCCTTGAAGGCGCCGATGAAGCCGGTGATGACCAGATAGAACAGGGAGGGCGAGATCATCGGCAGGGTGATGCGGGTAAAGGTACGCAGGCGGGAGGTCCCGTCGATCCGGGCGGCATTGTAGTAATCCTGCCGCACGGAAGCCAGAGCGCTGGTGAGGATGAGGATCTTGAAAGGCATGACCACCCACACCGTGTAGAAGCAGAGAACGAACATCTTGGCCCAGTAGGGACCGTCGATGAAGTCCACGGAGTTCCCCCCGAACCAGCTGATGACCAGATTGGCCAGACCGTCCGTATAGGGTGTTTTCTTAAAGAGGATCATGAACACCAGACCCACGGCCAGTGTGTTGGTCACATAGGGCAGGAAATACACCGTCTGGTACAGATTCTTCAGAGGCTTGATGGAGCTGAGGCCCACGCTGATGAGCAGGGCCAGCGCGGTGGAAAGCGGCACCGTGATCACCACGAGGATGAAGGTGTTCTTCAGGGCCTGCAGGAAATAGGGGTCGTGGAGGACATATTTGTAATTATACAGGCCCACGCCGAAATAGGACTGGGACGCGGAGTTATAGCCCTCTTCGAAGGAGTAGATAAAAACGTCCACCAGCGGATAGATCATGAAAAAGCCCAGAAACAGGGCCGCCGGCAGCAGATAGAGCCAGCCTTTCCAGTTTTTCTGTTCCATACGTGCCCCCTCAGTCTGCCCGGAATGGGATGCGCTGCCCGCTTTCCCTGCGGAAGAGGTACACCTTGCCGGGCTTCAGGTCGAATCGCACCTGGTTGGAAGCCACATCCACCTTGTTATCCGAAGCAATGATGGCCCGCACCGTGGGGGCATGGGCGCTGCCGTGGGTGGCTACCACGCTGATATCCCGGCCCATGACCTCCACCCGGTTCAGGCTGCATCCCATGGCGCCGCCTTCCCGGAGGATAAAGCCCTCGGGGCGGACGGCGGCGCAGACTTCCCCGTCCGCCGCGCCCGGCACGGAAAGGACCCCTTCCCCGCCGATATACAGCATTTCTCCCCGCACTTCCCCGTCAAAGACATTGATGGGGGGCGTGCCCAGGAAGGTGGCCACAAAAAGGTTCACCGGGTCATCGTAGACCTCCTGCGGCTTCCCGATCTGCTGGATCACACCGTCCTTCATCACCACGATCAGATCGGAGATGCTCATGGCTTCCTCCTGATCGTGGGTCACGAACACGGTGGTAATCCCCGTCTGATTCTGGATACGGCGGATCTCCTCCCGGGTCTGCAGGCGCAGGCGTGCATCCAGATTGCTCAGAGGTTCGTCCAGCAGGAGGATGCGGGGCATCTTCACCAGCGCCCGGGCAATGGCCACGCGCTGCTGCTGACCGCCGGAAAGCTCGGCAGGCTTCCGGTCCATGAGTTCGTCGATCTGCACCAGCTTCGCCGCTTCCATGGCCTTTTCCGCCATCTCCGCCTTGCTGAGTTTGTCCTTGCCCCTGCGGTTCTGCAGGGGGAAGAGGATATTCTGCCGCACCGTCAGATGAGGATAGAGGGCATAGTTCTGAAACACCAGACCCACGCCCCGGTTTTCCGGGGGCAGATCGGTCACATCGTCTTCCCCGAAAAAGATGCGCCCGGCGCTGGGCTTGATGAGCCCGCTGAGGAGATTCAGCGTGGCGCTCTTGCCACAGCCGGAGGGGCCCAGAAGGCCGATGAGCTTCCCGTCGGGGATCTCAAAATTAAAATCGTTTACCGCGATCACTTCCCCCCGGCTGCCCCGGTTAGGG
>JAZSQG010000077.1:0-9202 GCA_045537855.1 Oscillospiraceae bacterium | reverse complement strand
TCGGCATCGTAGTAATTCACCAGCCCCCAGCCCTGCCAGCTGTAGCTCACATAGACGGTGCTGCCGTTATAGAGATACGACGCGGGCTTTTTGGACGTGGGGGTGGGGTAAACGGCCGCATAGCCCTCGCTCCCGTTTGCCAGATAGCTCCGGTCCACATATTCGCACTCGTCGGCATGGCTCTTATAAAAATTGTTCTCCGGCTCCCAGATGACATCCGCGGCGGCCCAGGAGCAGAAGCTCAGGGTCAGCAGACACAGCAGCAGGCAGAGGATACGTTTTTTCATACTTTTACTCCTTTCACAGCAGCGTGACCAGCAGCCCCAGCCCGTAGGACAGGGCGTTGGCACTCAGCGAAAACAGGTAGGGGCGGGAAAAATCCTCCCCCCGGCGGGCGTAGAGGAAGCCCTCCGTCAGTACCGCCAGCCCTTCCAGCAGGGGGATGAGGTACCAGTCCGGCAGGGCGGTAAATTCCCGCCAGCAGAGGGTAAAAAACACCACCGGCGGATTGGTGAGCACATTCACCAGCAGCACCAGCGCAAGGCTGCGCCCCTTCTTCCCGGCGATGAGGGCAAAGCAGCCCTCCAGCACCAGGGTCAGCAGCAGGGAGACCCCCAACGACAGCAGCCAGAATTTCACCCCTTCTCCCTCCCCAGGGCCGGCAGCAGCAGCATGAGCGACAGGAGTGCCCCGGCAGCGCAGACCCAGACATTGCCCGCAGCGGCGGGGGTACCCCCCAGCCACACCGGGGCATAGCCCAGAAAGAGGGCAAAGGTAAGCAGGCCGAAGGAAAAGCCCGGGGCTTCCGGCAGGAGATCCGCCGCCGCCCGGAGGGTCATGGGCATGGACATGTTAAAGAGAAGCACCGCCCCAAGCCCCAGCGCGGGCAGCCCCGCCCCGGGAAAGAGCAGGACGGCAAGGCCCAGACTCAGCCCGGCGGCCCGCCGGAGGCCCATTTTGTCCGCCAGACAGCCGCCGAAGCACTTCCCCAGCACCACGCAGCAGGCAAAAAGCACCGCCAGGGCCCCCGACTTCCACGGAAAAGCGAAGAGGAAGCCCAGCAGCGAGCGGAGAAAAACCACCGCAAAGAGGCCCGTGAGCCGCAGCGCCCCCTTCCGGCTCAGCTGCAGCTGCGGCTCTGCCCCGGCGGCAGCGCGTTCCCCGCTGCGGCAGAAGCAGGCAACCAGCACGCAGGCCGCGAGCAGCCCGGCAAAGGGCAGCAGGAGGGGCAGAGCCGCCCCCTTTCCCCAGAGGGTGCCCAGAAAGATGCCCATGGCCCCCGGGGAAACGAAAAGGCCCAGAGGTCCCGCCTTTTTCGGCTGGGCCCGGAGCACCGCCACGCCGCCCCCCACATGGAGAAGGGCGTTGCCCAGCCCCGCCAGAATGCAGAGGGGCGCAGCCCCCAGCCCCGGCAGAAAGGCCAGCGCCGTCAGGAGGCAGCCCGCCGCAGCAGGCAGGGGCGAAGCCCCGCCCAGGCGGTCCAGCAGCAGCCCGAAGGGCATCTGCAGGGCGAAGGCGCAGAAATTATAGTACAGCAGGGCCATGTGCCAGCCGATGCCGGCATCCATGCGCCGGAAGATGAGAAAGGCGCAGGCAAAGTCCATGAGAAAGTGCGCCAGTGCGTAGACCGGCGTCAGCCGCCGTTTGTTCAATGCCCCGTCCTCCCGGCGTCAGCCCTCCGCCGCGGCGGCGATGGCTTCTTCGGTGGCCTTCATGGCGCGGAGCGTCTCCTCCAGCAGCCGGTCCAGCTCCCAGCCCAGAAGCTCGGCTCCCTGCCGGATCACGTCCCGGGAGCAGCCTGCGGCAAATTTCTTATCCTTGAATTTCTTCTTCAGGCTGCTGAGCTCCATGTCGGCGCAGCTTTTGCCGGGGCGCATCAGGGCGGCAGCGCCGATGAGCCCGGTGAGCTCGTCACAGGCGAAGAGGACCTTCTCCATGAAATGTACCGGCTCCACATTGCCGCAGCTGCCCCAGGCATGGCTGCACACCGCGTGGATGAGCTCCTCCGTGCAGCCGGCGCCCGCCAGCAGCTCCGGGGCCTTCAGGCAGTGCTCCTCCGGCCACTGCTCAAAATCCACATCGTGGAGCAGGCCCGCCATGGCCCAGAATTCCCGGTCTTCTCCGTACTGCCCGGCAAACCAGTCCATCACCGCCTCCACCGTCAGGCCGTGGCGCAGGTGGAAGGGCTCCTGATTATAGGTCTTCAGCAGCCTGAGGGCCGCTTCTCTGCTAATTCCGCTGTTCATATCCGCATCCGGGGCAAAGCCCCGCTCCTTTCTTTCCGGCGGAGAGGTCTTCGCCGCCTGTGTACAGGCATATTATAAAGCCCGGCAGGGCGGGCCGCAAGTCCCCGAAAAGGGGGAATTTTCTGCAAAATGTTGTCTGTGCAACATGGCATTTCTTCGTTTTTTTGTTATAATAAAGCCAGAACAGCAAATATAACGGAACATTTACCGATACAGGAGGACTTCCCATGAAGCTGAAAGATAAAGTCGCCGTAGTCACCGGCGGAAGCCGGGGCATCGGCCTTGCCACCGTAAAGAAGTTCCTGGCCGAGGGCGCCACCGTCATCCTCTGCGCCAGCAGCCCCGCCTCTGCGGAAAAGGCCGTCAGCGCCCTGAAGGCCGAGCTGCCCGAGGCCCCCGTCCACGGCATCAGCCCCGACCTTTCGAGTCTCGCTTCCGTGACGGAAGCCTTCAACGCCCTGGTGGAGCGCTTCGGCCGTCTGGACATTCTGGTGAATAACGCCGGCGTCAGCGAAAGCACCGCCTTCACCGACTATGACGAAGCCCTCTTCGACAAGGTCATGGACCTGAATGTGAAGGGCGTGTTCAACGCCAGCCGCGCCGCCAGCGAGCACATGATCCGCCAGGGGCAGGGTGTCATCCTCTCCACCTCTTCCATGGTGAGCATCACCGGCCAGCCCAAGGGCATGGCCTACCCCGCTTCCAAGTTCGCCGTCAACGGCATGACCCTCTCCCTGGCCCGGGAACTGGGCCCCAAAGGCATCCGCGTCAACGCCGTGGCCCCCGGCATCATCGAAACGGACATGATGAAGGCCGTGCCCAAAGAGGTCATCGAGCCCATGATCCGCCAGATCCCTCTGGGCCGTCTGGGTCAGCCGGAGGACATTGCCAAGGCCTTCGCCTTCCTGGCTTCCGACGACGCTTCCTACATCAGCGGCGTGATCCTCAGCGTGGACGGCATGGCACGGACCTGAGCCCGCGAAACATTCCGGCACAGACAGAAAGCCGCCGGACCGAATCGGTCCGGCGGCTGTTTTTTGCAGCAGCACACGTTCAGCGGGCGGCTTTTCCCCGAAGGAAATCCCGGAATTTCACCTCTTCCCCCCGGCGGGCCCGCTGCACATTGCTGAAATTCTTCCCGAATACCAGCAGGCCCATGGCGCCCGCCAGCAGGGTGGCGCCCAGCGCCCGGGTGTGCAGCCCGGTGAACACCGGGAAAAGGAGAGAGGCGGAGGCGGGCATGGCAACGGCGTAATTCAGCACAAACATCAGCAGCACGCCCAGAATCAGCAGCACCAGGAAGGTGCGGGGGTCATAAGCCAGCACCATGCCGCCGAAGGCCGCAAGGCCCTTGCCGCCCCGGAACTTCAGATAAAAGGGGAAAATGTGCCCCAGCACGGCGGCGCTCCCCGCCAGCAGACCCGCCAGCTCCAGCTCCGGGAAGAGCCGGGCCGCCAGACGGGACACCAGAAAGGCCTTGGCAATGTCGAAGACCATGACCAGCACGCCCCAGCGCTTTCCGATGGTGAGCAGGGTGTTGGTGGCTCCGTAGTTCCCGGTGCCCCGGGTGCGGAGGCTGGCATGCTTCAGCCGGGACAGGAGCGCGGCGGGATTCAGCGTCCCCACCAGGTAACCCAGCAGCAGCGTGATCAGAATGTTCGGCAGGATCTGCGGCATGTCGTTCCCTCCCCGTTTCGGCAAGATTGCCTGTTTTTTACAAACTTTTTTCTTCTATTTTACCATGCCCGGGCCTCCGGGTCAACGCCGGGACGAAACAAGCCGGGCCGGGCAAATTGCCCGGCCCGGTCCTATGTACGGGTTTACTCCTGCTCGGTGAAGAGGCTCTGGATGACGTTGCCGTTTTCGTCTCTCTTGATGTGCATGTCGATCTCGATGAGGTCCTGCAGGGCCAGCTCCGTGACCATCGCTCTCTGGCAGGTGGGGAACTGCTTCAGGGCCATGTGGAACACCAGGCACTTGCGGCAGTTGCCGTAGAAGGGGCAGCGCTTGTTCCAGCAGGTGCACTTCATCTTTTCGGCAGTGGCGCCGGCCTTGAAGGCCACCTTGGCGTCACCGCGCATCACCACGGGACCGTGGCTGCGCCAGTAGGTGGGGTTTTCCTGCTGCAGGAAATCGGGCACCTGAACGCTTTCGTCGTCCAGCAGATGCTTCAGACTGGGAGGAGGGGGAGGGGGCGTTTTCCCGTCCATGGGGGGCATACCGTTCATGGGGGGCATACCGTTCATGGGAGGCATCCCATTCATGTTCTTTTCGTCAGCCATGATAAAAAATCCTTTCCAGTCGGCGCTTTCAGGCGCGCCGGCCCTTTTTTATTTAAAACAACACCATATTATTAACATACTTTCTATCAAATTTCAAGTCATTTTTACAAATCTGCGCAAACTTTTTCCCGCCTTTTTGTGTAAAGTGCTGAATAATTCGGCGCATTTTTGCCGCTTTGCGGCCGAAAAAGGGTAAAGCGACAAACATTCCGACGGAAAAAGGGTACCGGGGCGGCAGGAAGGACATGTAAAAAGCGCCAAACTGCACAAAAGGGCACAAAAAACTGCTGCCGGCCCCCATGACGGAGGCGGCAGCAGCTTCCACATTATATTATATAATACGAGGTCCTGTCAGCCCCGGAGGCGGGAGTCCACAAACTTCATGAATTCCAGGGTACTGTGGAATTCATGCAGCTCTCCCCCGTCCAGCCAGTCCAGCACGCCCTGCCAGCTGGCATTCTGCCGGGAGCGGACCTGCAGCAGGAAGGTGGTCACTTCGCCCGCGGCGCTGTCCACCGCTTCGGCGCTGCTCAATTCTTCCCGGCTGTGGGCGGCGGGCACCGAAGGCAGCTCCTTCTCCTTAAAGCTGCGGATGCGCTGGAAGGCCTGGGGAAATTTCTGCACATCCATCAGCGCGTCCACCTTCAGCACCAGATCGCTGATATCGGAAAATTCCAGCGGTGCGCTGAGCCTGCGGCCCAGAACGCGGCCCCGACAGCTGCCCCCCGCGCTGTGATCCACACAGATGCGCAGGGCCGCTTCGCGAAAGTTCAGATGAAAATCCAAGAGAAACCGTCCTCCGTTACATAAGCTCCAGTTCCCGCACCTGATAGGAGAGGGACACCACATTGTTGGGGTTTTCCCCATGGTAGGCGGAAATGATCCGCTCGATGACCATGCAGCTGTCCTCCAGATTGGCGTAGGGCAGCATGATGATGTACTGACAGCTGCTGTAGCGGGCCACCACATCGCTCTGACGCAGGCGGCTCACCACCACATGACCCAGCTGCTCCATAATGACATTGTTCACCCGGGTGGGCAGCAGCTTCCCCTCGGCATCTCCCAGGGTCAGCATGGCCACATGGAGACAGCCGCCCAGACGCAGGGCCCGGCGCACCTCCAGCTGGTAGATGCTGCGGAACTGCTCAAAGCCGCAGAGCAGCGCCTCCCGCTTCCCTTCCGGGTTGCGCATGGAGATCATGATGGAGCTCAGGTCCTCTTCCCAGGGGAGCTCCTCCGCCTCGCACTGGGCATACATGGCTTCCAGCTCCGGGGAGGGGCGCACCCCCAGCTCCCGGTAGAGCAGGTCCACGATGCGCTTGTACTGGCTGCGGGCTTCGGCGAAGCGCTTCTGCTTCAGCAGGGACCGGATAAGCAGGATGTACAGCGCCTCGTTGGTGGCATCCTGTTCGATGCCCCGGCGGCATACACGCTCCATGAGGCTGAAGTTTTCCCACTCCGCCAGCAGGGCGGCGTAGCGCTCCACCATGTTCAGATAACGCATGGCGTAGCGGGAGCCGGCGGTGCGGCTCCAGAGAAGGTCGTCCTCGGCAAGGACCAGGCTGCCGGTATAGGGGGCGGCGGCCTGCCCGTAATAATAAAGTCGGTCCTCTTCGCTGCAGCCGGGCTGCTCGGCAGCGCTGCAGAAGCGCTCAAACTCCTCCGCATCCACCCAGCAGCGAAGCTCGGGATTCAGCCGATAAGCGCCCCGGCTGCCCAGAACGGGATTCAGCCCCTCGGGCATCTGCGGCTTCAGGGCCTGCCGGAGGCGGAGCACCTGCATCTTCAGGGCACCTTCCGGATTCGTCTGGCTTTCATCCCCGTAAAACAGGTCAAAGAGCTCCCCGTGGCTCACGGCTCGCTCCCGATGGAGCACCAGGTAACAGAGGAGGCTGCGCAGCTTGGAGGCATGCCCCAGGGCGGCGGTGGCCGCCTGCCCGTCCACCAGCAGTTCAAAGCTGCCGAACAGGCTCAAATGCAGCTGCACGCCCCCGTCATCGGGGCTCACCGCTGCTCCGTTTTTCTGAAGAATCTCTGCCATGTATGCATCTCTCCAACATATTGTGGCAGCATTTTTACTGCCACACCAAATATGCTCTATGTTACAAATACTGATTATATAGTACCGCAAGCGCCGAAAAAATGCAAGATGTTTCGGCATTTTTTACGGGCATTGAAACGTTTGGCGGATGCAGAAAATCTTTGGACTGTTACCGAAATGTTACCATTCCCCCCTATGATGGAAGCATACCGTGGCCGCAGCGGCAGCGCCCTGCCGTCCGGAAAGCAGCTCCGGCAAGGTCCGCCGGAATTCGGCAACATGTTTGTATCGCAATTTTTTCCGATGTTACCGACATGTTACCGAAGGGGTTTATGATGGGATCATACAATGGCACGGGGGCCCTGCTCCCGCGTAAAGGAGACCGCCTATGAGGCAAAACTTCGTAGTCAGCATCACCCACCGGCAGAACGCTACCTGGCAGGGCAGCGTCACCTGGGTGGAAGAGAACAAGACCCAGAGCTTCCGAAGCGCGCTGGAGCTCCTCCGCCTGCTGGACAGCGCGGTGGATTCCCAGCTGGCCGACTGGCAGGACGCCGGAGCGGCCGAAGAAGACCAGTAAGAAAGTATCCGAAAGGAGTAAGTAGTTATGAAGAAGAACATGAAAAGACTGTTCGCCCTTCTCCTGCTGCTGAGCATGCTCATGGGCATGCTGGCTACCGGCGCGGTGGCAAGCGGCGATCAGGCCGGATCCGGCAGCAGCGTTGGCGACAATGCCGGCGGCAGCGACGGCGACAATGTCGGCGGCAGCGACAGCGACAGCTACACCAATGCCTCTGACACCGACGTTACGCTCTACGATGACAGCGACGTTACGCTCTACAGCGTCAGATACCGGTACACGGGCGATGTCCCCGAGGGCCTCAAGGCCCCGAAGGATCAGGAGCGTCATGCTGCGGGCGAGACCGTTAGTCTCCTGTCTCCCGGCTCCGCCATCGGCTATGTGTTCGGCGGGTGGACTTGCGACAATCAGACCTACTCCGGCAGCTTTACGATGCCTGACCGGAACGTGACCTTCACCGGCACCTGGAGCAAGCCCCTGAACAAGACCGCCACGGAGCTGGATGCAAATGATCAGACCGATGTGACCCTCACCGTGCCCGGCCAGGAAGAAGTCCTGGGCTCCGATATCATCTATATCGTGGGCAGTTTTGCTTCCAACGCTGACGGTACCCCCAACCCCAAGGGCGATGTGCTGATCAGCAGCCTGATGGACACGATCGCCGAAATGGTCGAAATGGGCACGCTCGTCAACTTCGGCATGGTGCCCTTCTCCTCTGACAGCCTTATCGCAATGCCCCTTACCCCCATCAACGAGAACAACATCGACAATCTGGATGAGATGATCGCCGAAGCGCTGGCCACCTGCAAATCTATTTATGACGGCGTGAACATGGAAAACGCCCTGCTCAAAGCCAAAGCTATGTTCAGCAACTCTGCACTGGCCGATCATCCCGAGCGTCAGCACCTGGTCATGATCGCCTCCGGCTTTACCTACTTCTTCAACGCCGATGGTGAACTGCCCGGCCAGGAGAATATGTATGCCGCTACCGTCCCCGTGAACTACACCGACGTGAACCGGCTGTTCTTCTGGAACAAGGCCTGGCAGCGCGCCCGCACCAACCAGACCAACACCTATCCCATCCCCAGGGGAATCGTAGAAGCCTACGAAATGACCGCCAAAACCCAGTCCCTCTGGGATTTCTACTGGGGCTACATTGACCTGTGGGCCAGGGCCGACATCGCCGCAGGAAACAAGGTTGTTTACGAAGCCTGCACCATCAGTTCCGGCCAGTTCATCCCCTGGTATAACTCCGGCGAACTGGTCTCCGGCTACAGCCAGACCGGCTACGGCAAGGCTGTCTCCTCCGCCGAGATGCTCGAAAGAGAGATCGACCTCAGCGATTACGTTACGCTGACTGCCGGGGCAAACCCCCTGACCACTCCCGCAGCCGCCCATGCCATCGGCTATGAGCGCGCCATGTGGGAAGCCTATGAGTACGCCAGGGCGAACATCACCGGCGCCGGCATCAACTTTTACCCCATCTACAACGCCCTCAACGTCAACTACACCAACGGCAACCCGTCTCCCCCTAGCTACAATATTACCTGGACCAACCAGTACATCGGCCACAGCTTCATGAACATGCTGGCCGGCGGCGAAGCGGTACAGTACGACAAGGAGGGCGACAAGGCCTTCTTCGACTCCATCAAGAACGAGATCATTTATTACTGCGCCGCCGGAAGCACGGTAGAGGACTACATCGGCTACACTCCCATGAAGGGCGACTTCGAGTTCATTCAGGATGCCTCCTTCATCACCCTGACCAAGCAGGGCCAGTCGGAGCCCTACACCACTGCGAAGATCGAAGCCCGAAACGACGCCGACAGTTCCTACAGCTTCACCGCCCCCGGTGCCACCGTCCCCAGCTTCTGGCTGGACTACTACTACGGCGACGGCACGACCACCGAAATGTTCAGGTGGGAATTCGGCGAAAATGTCTCCAGATATTTCCCCGTCTCCCTGACCTATAAGCTGCAGCTCACCGATAAGAGCGAAAACGTCAGCACCCACACGGTTCCCACCAACAACCGTGCCACCCTTTACCCCCAGG
>JAZSQG010000098.1:0-6418 GCA_045537855.1 Oscillospiraceae bacterium | reverse complement strand
AGTACCCAGCGGCGTATGCGCCAGAAGAACGAAATGCCCACCGTGGCCCTGGTGGGCTATACCAATGCGGGCAAGTCCACCCTCCTCAATGCCCTTACCGGCGCGGGCATCCACACCGGCGACCGGCTTTTTGACACCCTGGACACCACCACCCGCCGCCTGAAGCTGGACGATACCATGGAAGTCCTCCTCAGCGACACCGTGGGCTTCATCCGCAAGCTCCCCACCCAGCTGGTGGCCGCCTTCAAGGCGACTCTGGAGGAGCTGCGCTATGCCGATGTGATCCTCCATGTCATCGATATCTCCAACCCCGACTGGGAGGCGCAGGCCCGGGTAACGGATTCCCTGATCCTGGAGCTGGGGGTGGAGAGCGTGCCCCGGCTGGAAGTATTCAACAAGTGCGACCGTATCCCCGGGGACGTGCTGCCCCGGCGGGAGGGCGCGGGGTGCATCTCCGCCGCCACCGGCGCGGGACTGGAGCAGCTGAAGCAGGAAGTGTTTGCCATCCTCACCCGGGGCGAGAAGGAGATCACCTTCCTGCTGCCCTACAGCAAGGGCGGGGAGCTGGACAATCTCCACAATAGCAGCCGTGTGACGAACACGGAGTATACCGAGGAAGGAATTCTGGTCACGGCGGTCTGCTCGCCGGAGACCTTCGGGAGGCTGCGGGCCTATGTCCGGGAAGAGGCTTGATTCCTACCGCATCCCCGGGGGCTACGGGGAAGCGGAGCTCATCGAAAAACGCTCCCGCTTCATCGGCCGGGTCTGGCCGGTGGAAACGGAGGAGGAGGCGCTGGAGCATCTCCGGGAAATCCGCGAGAAGCACTGGGACGCCACCCACAATGTCTATGCCTATATCATCCGGGAAAACGGCATCATGCGCTATTCCGACGACGGAGAGCCTCAGGGCACCTCCGGCAGACCCACGCTGGCCGTCTTTCAGGGAGAAGGGATATTTAATGTGTGCTGCGTGGTGACCCGCTATTTCGGCGGCATCCTGCTGGGCACGGGCGGTCTGGTGCGGGCCTATTCCCACACGGCGAAGCTGGCTCTGGAAGCCGCCGGCATCCGGGTGGTGGGCCTGTGGGAGCGGCTGCTCACCGCCTGCCCCTACAGCCTTTATGAGCGGGTGCGCCGGGAGCTGGAAGCGGCGGGCGCCATGCTGGAAAGCACGGATTTCGGCGCGGATGTCTCCATGGAGGCCCTGCTGCCCAAAGGCGCTTCCGAAGCCCTGCAGCAGCGGCTGCTGGAACTCAGCGCCGGCACGGTGGAAGCCCTCATTCTGGGGGAAGAATACCGGGCCGTACCCCTTGTGTGAACAAAACATAGATTACATAGGAGGAAAAGACATGGCAGACAAAATGATCATGGAAGTTCTGGTGGACATTCAGGGTGACAAGGTCAGTGCCCTGCGGGGCAGCGCCGGCGAAGTGGTGATGATCCCCTCCGGCGGCACCGTGCAGGGGGAACTCTTCAAGGGCGTGGTCTGCCCCGGCGGCGTGGACTGCCAGCGGGTGAACCTGGCCGGCGTGCGGCACATGTCCGCCCGTTACATGCTGGAGGGGGAGGACCACACCGGCGCAAAGTGTCATATCTTCGTGGAAAACAACGGCTGGTTTGACGGGATGCAGATGCCCTTCAAAACCGTGCCCACCTTCCACACCGACAGCGCGGCCCTTGCACCCTACCTCCACCGCAACAAGTTCCGGGGGGAAGGACATCCCCGGGAAGGCGGCGTGAGCATCCGCTTTTTTGAGGTGGATGCGGAGGACTGAAGCGCGTGAAAACCGGGGCGGGGAGGGCCGTGCGCCCTCCCTGCGCCGAACTGCGTTTTTTCCTTGACAAACGGGCTTTTTACGGCTATAATCCCGCCTATGGAGACTCCTGCCAAAGGGAAAGCCCGCCAGAGATTCCGCGTCACCGGCTGTAAGCGCGGTTCGGGTCAGTAGTGGTATGGGGAACGCTCCTGTTTCACCCCGGAAGTTGATATTGTAAAGTGGCCGCGTCTTTGCGCGGCAATGCGGGTGGCACCGCGGGCTATGCTGGCTCGTCCCGGAAATTAGAGATAATTTCCGGGACTTTTTGTATTTTGGGAGGACGAGCAAATGACCAATCCTTACAGAACTCATCGCTGCGGGGCGCTGCGCCCCGAGGACATCGGCAGCCGCGCCGGTCTGGCCGGCTGGGTGGACGTGATCCGCGACCATGGCGGCGTCATGTTCCTTGACCTGCGTGACGAAACCGGCATCACCCAGGTGGTGCTTCATGACGAAAGCCTGCTGGAAGGCGTGAACCGGGAGACGGTGATCAGCGTCTTCGGCGAAGTGACCAAACGCGATCCGGAGACCGTGAATCCCAGGCTGGCCACCGGCCTGGTGGAACTGCGGGCCGACAAGCTGGAAATTCTGGGTCCCAGCAAGAATATGCTGCCCTTTGACGTGGCCGAATCCCGGCAGACCCGGGAGGATGTGCGTCTGAAGTACCGCTATCTGGATCTGCGCAATCCCTCGCTCCATGCCAATATCCTGCTGCGCTCCCGGGTCATCAGCTTCCTGCGCCGGAAGATGGAGGAGCTGGGCTTTGTGGAAATGCAGACGCCCATCCTCACCGCCTCCAGCCCCGAGGGTGCCCGGGACTATCTGGTGCCCAGCCGCAAGCACAAGGGCAAGTTCTATGCCCTGCCTCAGGCTCCCCAGCAGTTCAAGCAGCTGCTGATGGTCTCCGGCTTTGACCGCTATTTCCAGATCGCCCCCTGCTTCCGGGATGAGGATGCCAGAGGCGACCGCAGCCCCGGCGAATTCTATCAGCTGGACTTTGAGATGGCCTTTGCCACCCAGGAAGAGGTCTTCGCCGTGGCCGAGGAAGTGGTGTACGATACCTTTACGAAGTTTTCCGATAAGCGGGTCAGCAAGCCCCCCTTCCGCCGCATCCCCTATGCCGAAGCCATGCTGAACTACGGCAGCGACAAGCCCGATCTGCGCAATCCCCTCATCATCCGGGATCTGACGGACTTTTTCGCCGATGTGGAATTCCCCCTCTTCCGGGGAAAGCCCGTCCGGGGCATCGTGGCCAACTGCCAGGGCAGACCCAGAAGCTTCTTTGAAAACTCCCTGAAGTTTGCCACCAGCATCGGCATGAAGGGTCTGGGCTATCTGACGCTGGCGGCCGACGGCAGCTTCAAGGGCCCCATCGACAAGTTCCTCACCGATGCCCAGCGCAGCCATCTCACCGAAATGCTGGGCATGCAGCCCGGCGATACGGTCTTCTTCATCTGCGACCAGATCAAGATCGTCAACAAGCTGGCGGGCGAGATCCGCAGCTGGCTGGGCAAAACGCTGGAGCTCATCGACGAGGGCAGCTTCGAATTCTGCTTCATCGTGGACTTCCCCATGTATGAGCGGAGCCCCGAGACGGGTCACATCGACTTTACCCACAATCCCTTCTCCATGCCCCAGGGCGGGCTGGAGGCGCTGAATACCATGGATCCTCTGGATATTCTGGCCTGGCAGTATGACATCGTGTGCAACGGCGTGGAGCTCAGCTCCGGCGCCGTGCGCAACCACAGCAGCGCCGCCATGACCCGCGCCTTTGAAATCGCGGGCTACACTGAGGCGGACGTGGAGCAGAAGTTCGGCGCCCTTTACACCGCCTTCCAGTACGGCGCGCCGCCCCATGCCGGCATGGCCCCGGGCATCGACCGCATGATCATGCTCCTGGCCGAGGAGGAGACTATCCGGGATGTTATCGCCTTCCCGCTGGACGGCAGCGCCCGGGACCTGATGATGGGCGCTCCCGGCGGCGTTACCGAGCAGCAGCTCCGGGAGGCCAACATCCGCGTCCGGGAGTAAGGAAACAGGAGGAGCAGTATGGATAAGGAAAAGCTTCAGGAACTGATGCGCGTCAACCAGCTCAGCCTCACCGAGGAGGAGCAGGAGGGCTTTCTGCAGGGCTATGCCTTCCGCCGGGAGCTGGAAAAGAAGATGGACGCGGTGGATACTGCGGGCGTGGAGCCCATGGTCCATGTGGTGGACCTGGTGAATGTCCTGCGGGAGGACGTGGCGGAAAAGCACTTTGACCGCGACCGTCTGCAGGAAGAAGCGCCGGAGGCCATGGACGGGTACTGGCAGGTACCCCGCCTGCTGGAGTAAGGGGGAAGGGCAATGATCTATCTGGATGATATGATCCTGGTCAAAGATCAGGAATGCACCGGCGGCTCGAAGATCCTGGAAGGCTTCCGTCCGCCCTTTGACGCCTTCGTGGTCACCCGGCTCCGGGAAGCGGGGCTGGAATTTCAGCTGCGCAGGACGCCTGCGGAGTTCAGCCACGGCCGCGTGGACGTGGACTGTCTGCCCCGGCTGGTGGCGGAATCCTGCGGGAGCTACGGTCTTGCCGCCCAGCGCAGCGGCAAGGTGTTCATAAAGCCCACCTACGGCACCGTGTCCCGCTTCGGCATCATTCCCATGGCCTGCTCCGGTGAGCAGGTGGGCGTGCTGGCGGAGACCGCCGCCGAAGCCCGGGAGCTGCTGACTGTCATCGCCGGCCATGACGACAAGGACGGTACCAGCTATCCCGCTCCCCGCTATGATTACAGCTGGGAAGGCAGCCTGAAGCTGGGCAGCGAGGGGCTTCCCGACCCCGCCCTGAGCCAGGTGGCCTGGGACGTGCTCTACTGCGCGGAAGCCTGCAATAACCTCAGCCGTTACGACGGCGTGAAGTTCGGCTACCGCACGAAGAATTATAAGAACATCGATGAGCTCTATGTGGGCACCCGCACGGAGGGTTTCACCTTCCCCACCAAGCAGGTGATTCTCTACGGCTCGGATATCCTCAGCAAGGGCCGCTATGAAAGCTGCTATGTCAAGGCGCTGCAGCTGCGCCGGGTGCTGCTGGAACAGATGAAGGAGCTGCTGAAGACCTGGGATGTGCTGGAGTGTCAGGATGTATACCTGCCCCTCATCACCGGGCTTCCCGCGCTGACGGTGGGCGGCAGACAGTTCATTGCCGATTCCTTCTGCGAGGGCAAGCTCTTCCGTCTGGCGGAAAAGCTGGAAAAGGGGGAAGCGGTATGAAGTATGAAGTTGTGATCGGTCTGGAGACCCATGTGGAGCTGGCCACCAACTCCAAAATTTTCTGCAGCTGCTTAAACGACCACCGGGCCGAGCCCAATGACAATGTCTGCCCCGCCTGCAGCGGCATGCCGGGCATGCTGCCCGTCACCAACAGGCGGGTGGTGGAGCTGGGCATGACCGCCGGCATGCTGCTGAATTGCCGCATCAACCGGAAGACCACCTTCGACAAGAAGAACTATTATTATCCCGACCTGCCCTGCGCCTATCAGATCACCCAGTGGGCCAGCCCCATCGCGGTGGAGGGCGGTCTGGAGATCGAGACCGCCGCGGGGAAGAAGACCATCGGCATCAAGCAGATCCACATGGAGGAGGATGCCGGCAAGCTGGTCCACGATGACTGGACCGACAGCAGTCTGGTGGACTTCAACCGCACCAGCGTGCCCCTCATCGAGATCGTCAGCAAGCCCGACCTGCGCAGCGTGGAGGAGGTCATCACCTATCTGGAGACCCTCCGGGACCTGCTGCGCTTTGCCCGGGTCAGCGAGTGCCGCTTCGAGACCGGCACCATGCGCTGCGATGTGAACCTCTCCCTGCGCCCCGTGGGCAGCACGGAGCTGGGCGTGCGCACGGAGATGAAGAACATGGCTTCTCTCTCCGCCATTGCCCGGGCCATCGAGTACGAGGTGGCCCGCCATACCGATGCCCTGGAGCTGGGCACCGAGACCCTGGTGCAGGAGACACGCCGCTGGGATGACAGCAAGGGCGCCAGCTATGCCATGCGCAATAAGGAAACGGCGGCAGACTATCGCTATTTCCCGGACCCCAATCTGGTCCCCATCCACATCAGCGATGAATGGTTCGACCGTGTCCGCGCCTCTCTGCCGGAGCCTCCGGCGGAAAAACGGGAGCGCTATGTGGAGAACTACGGCCTGGGCGAATCGGAAAGCGCCCAGCTCACCGCCTCCCGGGCCCTCTGCGATGCCTTTGAGGGTGCGCTGGAGGTCTGCGACAGCCCGAAGGACATCGCTTCCTGGCTGCTGGGCGACTGCATGAATCTGCTGAAGAAGAAGAATCTCACGGCGGACGAACTGCGCATCGACCCCAAAAAGCTGGGTAAGCTGGTGAAAATGAGTAGCCTCGGCAGCGTCAACCGGGCTTCCGCCCGGCAGATTTTGGCCGCAGTGCTGGAGCAGGATGTGGACCCGGAGGCCTATGCCGAAGCCAAGGGCCTCAGCGCCAGCAATGACGAGGATGCCGTCCGCGCCGCCATCCGGCAGGCCATGGCGGCGAATCCCAAGTCCGTGGAGGACTATAAAGCCGGTAAGGTGAAGGCCAAACAGGCCATCTTC
>JAZSQG010000071.1:0-3341 GCA_045537855.1 Oscillospiraceae bacterium | reverse complement strand
CCGGCCAGCCCCCCCGGTCGCCCGACACCTTATTGGCATAACACAGTATCAGATTTCAGCCGGAAAACCCACTCATGCGGGTTTTCTTCTATTTCAGGCACCGGGCCGGCACTTAGTAGGCCACGCCCCAGTAGACCATCTTGCTTGCAGGCTTGCCGCAGACGGGGCAGACATCGCCCAGATGCTCCTGCTCAAAGGGGATGCAGCGGGAGGAAACACCGGCCACTTCCTTGAACTTCTCTTCACATTCCCGGTCGCCGCACCACATGCTCTTGACAAAGCCGCCGGAGGTGGAAATGATCTCCTTCGCCTCATCCAGGCTGTGGATCTCGTGGATGTTGTCCTCCAGATTCTTCTTCGCCTTGGCATAGAGGCCGTTATGCACGTCTTCCAGAAGCTGCCTGACGGCATCTTCCAGCTCGTCCAGCTTCACGAAGGTCTTTTCCCGGTTATCCCGGCGCACCAGCACGCACTGGCCCTGCTCGATATCCTTGGGGCCGATCTCCAGACGCACGGGGATGCCCTTCATTTCATATTCGGCAAACTTCCAGCCGGGGCTCTGATCACTCACATCAGCCTTCACCCGGATGCCGGCCTTCTTCAGGCGGTCCACCAACTCCAGGGCCTTCTCCGTCACGCCGGGCTTATGCTGGGCGATGGGCAGCACCACCACCTGGATGGGTGCCACGCGGGGAGGCAGCACCAGACCGTTGTTGTCACCGTGGGTCATGATGACGCCGCCGATGATGCGGGTGGACATGCCCCAGGAAGTCTGGAAGGGATGGCTCAGCTGATTGCTCTTGTCCGCAAAGGTGATGTTGAAGGCCCTGGCAAAACCGTCGCCGAAGAAGTGGGAGGTGCCGGCCTGCAGCGCCTTGCGGTCATGCATCATACATTCAATGGTATAGGTGTCCACGGCGCCGGCAAACTTTTCCTTGTCGGTCTTGCGGCCGCGGATGACGGGCATGGCCAGCCAGTTTTCCGCCAGGTCGGCGTAAACTTCCAGCATCTGCTCAGTCTCTTCAATGGCTTCCTGCTCGGTGGCATGGATGGTGTGGCCTTCCTGCCAGAGGAACTCTCTGCCGCGGAGCAGAGGACGGGTGGTCTTTTCCCAACGCATGACGCTGCACCACTGGTTGTACTTCATGGGCAGATCACGCCAGGAGTGGAGCACATGGCTCCAGTGCTCGCAGAACAGGGTCTCGGAGGTAGGACGGATGCAGAGCTTTTCCTGCAGCTCTTCGCTGCCGCCCAGGGTGACCCAGGCACACTCGGGAGCAAAGCCCTCCACGTGATCCTTTTCCTTCTGCAGCAGACTCTCGGGGATCAGCATGGGCATGCTCACGTTTTCATGGCCCAGCTCCTTGAAGCGGTCGTCCAGACGGCGCTGGATGTTCTCCCAGATGGCATATCCGTAAGGTCGAAGGATGAAAAGCCCCTTCACCCCGGAATAGTCCACCAACTCCGCCTTGGTACAGACGTCCGTGAACCACTGGGCAAAATCCACCTCGATATCGGTGATCTGCTCGACTTTCTTTTCCTTCGCCATGGTATTCTCTCCTTAAAATGTGATAGCAGTCATTGTACACGCAGGCACCAAAAAAGTCAAGATTTCCCCTATGGCTTCCCGCTTTTCTTTCGCTTTTTTCCTTTTCTGAAAACTTCCGTCCCCGGCTATCTTTTTTCCTCCGTTCCTGCTATAATGCCCGTTGAATCTTCCAAAGAAAGAAAGCGATACGATGCAAACGAATCACCTGGAGCGGCTTCGTGACGGAGCCGCCCTTACATTGCGCCAGCAGGCGGCTCTCACCTTGCAGCTGAGCCTGCCCGCCATCCTGGCCCAAATTTCCTCCATCGTCATGCAGTACATCGATGCCAGCATGGTGGGCCGCCTTGGAGCTGCGGAATCCGCCTCCATCGGTCTTGCCGCCAGCAGCACCTGGCTTTTCGGCGGCCTCTGCTCCGCCGCGGTCACCGGCTTCACGGTGCAGGCTGCCCAGGCGGTGGGCGCGGGCGATACCCGCCTTGCGCGAAGCATCATGAAGCACAGCTATATTTTCGCCATGGCCCTCTCCCTGGTCTTTGCAGCCATCGGCACGGCCATCAGCGGCGTGCTTCCCGTTTGGCTGGGCGGCGGCGAGGAAATCCGGGCAGGCGCCAGCGCCTATTTCCTGATCTATGCCCTTTCCCTGCCCTTCCAGCAGCTCAATCAGATCTCCGGCGGCATGCTCCAGTCTTCCGGCAACATGCGCCTCCCCAGCCTGCTGCATGTGGTCATGTGCCTGCTGGATGTGGTATTCAATCTTCTTCTGATTTTCCCCACCAGGCAGTGGAACGGCATCACCATCCCCGGTGCCGGCCTTGGAGTCACAGGCGCCGCCATCGGCACAGCCCTTGCCGGAGTGGTCACCGCATTCATCATGACCTACATGCTGCTGCGCCGCTCCCCCATGCTCCACCTACGAAAGGGCGAGAAGTTCCGCTACTCCCCCGCTATCCTTCGGCGGGGTCTGCGAATCTCCATCCCCGTGGCCATCGAGCAGGCCGTCCTCAGCAGCGCGCAGGTGGTCTCCACCCGCATCGTCTCCCCTCTGGGTACCGTGGCCATCGCGGCAAACTCCTTCGCCGTTACGGCGGAAAGCCTCTGTTACATGCCCGGCTACGGCATCGGAAACGCCGCCTCCACCCTCATCGGGCAAAGTACCGGCGCGGGCCGCAGGGATCTGACCCGGCAGCTGGGCTGGCTCACCACCCTGCTGGGCATGGCGGTCATGAGCGTTTCCGGCATCCTCATGTATCTGGCCGCCCCCTGGATGATCGGTATCCTCAGCACGGATGCGGCCGTGGTGGCATTGGGCGTGGCGGTGCTGCGCATCGAAGCCTTTGCGGAACCCATGTACGCCGCCTCCATCGTCGCTTCCGGCGTATTCCGGGGCGCAGGCGACACGCTGGTGCCCAGCTGTCTCAACTTCAGCAGCATGTGGCTGGTGCGCCTGCCGCTGGCGGCCTTCCTGGCCCCCAGAATGGGCCTGAAGGGCGTGTGGATCGCCATGTGCATCGAGCTGTGCGTCCGGGGCATCCTCTTCCTGTGGCGTCTGGCGGGCAAGCGCTGGCAGAACAAGGCACTGGTGGTCAAAGAACAGGCATAAAGGACATTTTTTCGGCCCTGCAGGGGTGCTGCAGGGCCGAAAATGCGTTTTCCCCGCCGGGGATTATTGACAGAATTTTGCGGGTATGATAGACTGCGTTATCATGAATTCAGGAGGAGACGGGGATGCTTCGTATGGCGCTGCGACAGCAGGGACGGATACCAGCTGCATCGGCCGTATCGTCCTGTTTCC
>JAZSQG010000145.1:0-2086 GCA_045537855.1 Oscillospiraceae bacterium | reverse complement strand
CAGCAGCTCCGGAGGCTGTGCCACCCGTCCCCCCTCCTGCGTATACTGGGCTGAGGAGGGTTTTCCCTATGATCTTTGCCATGATCCCCGGGGATGCCCGGCAGAGCTGTCTCAGGCAGCTGCTGCGGGACGATGGGCATGATGCCCCGGATTATTACCCCGGCCTGAAGGCCGACTGCTATGTATTTCCCCTCCCCACCGGGAGACATCCCATGCTGGAGACCCTGCCTGCGGGCAGTCTTGTGCTGGCAGGGCAGCCCCGGGGGGATTATCCCCAGCTGCGTCTGCGGGATTACTACGCCCGGGAGGAAGTGCAGATAGAAAACGCCGTTCTCACCGCCGAAGGGGCCATGGCCACCGCCATGGCTGCCTCGGAGCGGAGCATCTGGAAAAGCCGGGTGCTGATCCTGGGCTACGGCCGCATCGGCCGCGCCCTTGCCCAAAGGCTGCGGGCCATGGGCGCAGAGGTGACGGTGTACGCCCGCCGCCCGGAGAGCCGCAGCTGGGCGGCGGCGGAGGGCTGCGCGGCCCTGTCTTCCCTGCCCGGGCAGGCGGAGGGCTATGACTTCGTATTCAACACCGTACCCGCACCCCTGCTGGACACGCTGCCGGAGGGCCTGTGTGTGGAGCTGGCCTCCGCCCCCGGCGGTCTGCCGGAGGGGCCCGGGCTGCTCATCGCCCGGGGGCTCCCGGGAAAGTGCGCCCCCCGGACGGCGGCGGAGATCCTTCGGAAGGCCATCTACCGCATTCTGAAGGAGGAATCGCCCTGATGATCCGCTTGGGCTTTGCCATGTGCGGCTCGTTCTGCACCTTTGACAGCGTACTGCCGGAGCTGCGGGCTCTGGCCCGGCACTATGACGTGACCCCCATTCTCTCCCCCGCCGCCGCAACGACGGACACCCGCTACTACCTTGCCGACAGCTTTGTCCGGGAGGTACGGGAGATCTGCGGCCGGGAGCCCATCACCACCCTGGAAGCAGCCGAACCCATCGGCCCCAAAAAGCTGCTGGACGTCCTCTGCGTGGCCCCCTGCACCGGCAACACACTGAGCAAGCTGGCCGCCGGCACGGCGGATACCAGCGTCACCTTTGCCTGCAAGGCGCATCTGCGCAACGGCCGCCCCCTGGTGCTGGGCATTTCCACCAATGACGGGCTGGCCGCAGCCGCCGTGAACATCGGCGAGCTGCTGGGGCGCAAGCACTACTATTTCGTCCCCTTCGGGCAGGATGACCCGGAACACAAGCCCACCAGTCTGGTGGCAGATTTTTCCCTCCTGCAGCCTGCCATTGAGGCAGCCCTGGAGGGCAGACAGCTTCAGCCCCTCCTGGTCTGACAGGCGGGGCAAAAAAGCGGAGGTGCTGCAGCTTTGCAGCACCTCCGTCATCATTTGCGCTTATTGTTTCAGCAAAATATCCGCGATCTGCCGGGAGGCCGTCCCGTCCCCATAGGGGTTGGGGGCATTCTGCATGGCCCGGTAGGCCTCTTCATCCTGCAGCAGCCGCCGGAATTCCCGCTCGGTGGCCTCGCCCGTGTTGCCTACCAGACGGATGCAGCCCGCCTCCACGCCCTCCGGGCGCTCGGTGGTGTCCCGCAGGACCAGCACAGGCCTGCCCAGGCCCGCCGCATCCTCCTGAATGCCGCCGCTGTCGGTGACGATCAGGTAGCTCCGGGCCAGGAAATTGTGAAAATCCAGCACATCCATGGGCTCGGTGAGGCGGATGCGCTCGCAGCCGTCCAGAGCGGTGTGGGCAGCCTCCTGCACCAGAGGATTGAGATGCACCGGGAAAACGAGCTTCACATCCGGCGTTTCCTCCACCACCCGGCGCATGGCCGCAAACATTCCCGCCATGGGCGCGCCCAGATTCTCCCGCCGGTGCACCTCCACCGTCACCAGCCGGGAATCGGAGGCCCAGTCCAGCAGTTCGTGGCGGTAATCCGCCCGCACCGTGGTCTTCAGGGCGTCGATCTCCGTATTGCCGGTGATGAACACCCGCTCCGGCTCCTTCCCCTCCCGCAGGAGGTTGTCCGCCGCCCAGCGGGTGGGTGCGAAGAGGTAGCGGGCGAAGAGGTCCACCGCCTGCCGGTT
>JAZSQG010000089.1:0-1702 GCA_045537855.1 Oscillospiraceae bacterium | reverse complement strand
CGAGGGAATGGGCGCCGATACCCACCCCTCCGCCGCCACCCATGCCCGCATGGCAAAGGAGCTGGAGGGCTTCATCCGGGAAGTGCTGGAGTAAGGGACTGTTTGCTGAGAAATGAGAAAAAGAGCTGTCGCAGAAGGCTTTCTTCTGCGGCAGCTCCTTTTTTTGTTTCGCGGGGCTTCAGCGCAGGGTCTCCCTGCGCTTTGTGCGGCCCAGCAGATAGTCCACGCTGACGCCGTAGAAATCCGCAAGGGCGCAGAGAACGGAGGGCGGGATCATCCGCTGCCCGCTTTCGTAATAGGCATAGCTGCGCTGGGAGACGTTGATGGCTTCCCCCAGGGCGCGCTGGCTCAGATCCGCATCCTCCCGCAGCGCGCGGATGCGCGGGTAATTTTGCATCGTTATCACCGTGTTCAGTATAATCGGAACAAATTGTTCCTGCAAGGAGTAGGGGAAGAAAATTTCCGTGGCCTTAGGAAAAAAGCAGGCGGACGAAGAGGGCGGCGGCGAGAAAGCCCGCCACATCCGCCGTCAGGGCGGCGGGGACCGCGTAGCGGCTGCGGCGCACTCCGGCGCTGCCCAGATAGACGCTGAGGGTATAAAAGGTGGTCTCCGTGGCCCCCAGCATCACCGCGGCGATGCGCCCGGTCATGGAATCCGGCCCGGCACCGGTGATGATCTCCGTGCCTGCAGCAAGGGCGGCGCTGCCGCTGAGGGGGCGCAGGAGCATGAGCGTCACCGTTTCCGGCGGGATGCCCAGCCGCCCCAGCAGGGGAGACAGCAGACCCGTGAGCACTTCCAGCGCCCCGGAAGCCCGGAACATGGCGGAAGCGGTGAGGATGGCCGCCACGGCGGGGAAGATGCGCAGGACGGTCTGCAGCCCTTCCCGGATGCCCTCGGTGAGGGCATCATACAGAGGCGTGCCCCGGCAGAGGGCGAAAAGGGCGGTGAAGGCCATGAGGAGGGGGACCAGCGCATTCACGGGCCCTTCCTCCAGACCCGGCGCAGGAGGGCCGCGCAGCCCAGCCCCGCCGCCAGGGCGCAGAGGCTGGTAAGCCAGACTGCCGGAAGGATGTCATAGGGCGTTTGGCTTCCGGCGGCGGCCCGGACGGCACAGACCGTGGCGGGGATGAGCTGCACCGAGGCGGAATTCACCACCATCAGGCGGCAGAGTTCGTCCGTGGCGCGATCCCCCCGGGCCATGGCCCGGGCGGCCCGGATGCCGGCCGGCGTGGCGGCATTGCCCAGCCCCAGCAGGTTGGCGGAGAAATTTTCCGCCAGGGCCGAAAGGGTCTCCTCCTCCCGGGAAGCCCGGGGATACAGCAGTTTCAGCAGCGGACGCAGGGCCCGGCCCAGCAGGGCGGAGATGCCGGAACGCCCCATCACCTTCAGGAGGCCCGACCAGAGACAGACGCCGCCGCAAAGCCGGATGCAGAAGTTCCCCGCCTGCTCCGCCCCCTCCAGCACCGAGGCGGAAAGGGCATCCATCCCGCCCCGGAGGGCGGCAAACACGAGGGAAACGAGCACCAGGCCCGTCCACACATAATCCAGCATGGTTCCTCCTTTCCGTCAGAAAAACGATAATATATATTTATTTCTTTACATAAATAAAATGCGGCCATAGGAGAGGGAATACTGTCGAATTGCAGTGATATGCCCTCAGTAGAAGGGCCGAATTCGTCAAAGCTTCTGATTGACTTTGTT
>JAZSQG010000188.1:0-7523 GCA_045537855.1 Oscillospiraceae bacterium | reverse complement strand
AATTGGGGCCGCGGCACATCCATGCGCGTCAGCGTGGACTGCGACACCTTCGACCTGCCTGGTTTCGCGGTGGATACCAACCAGCAGAACGCCGACCGGGAGGGCCTGCCCTTCGTGGACGCTGCCGCCGCCCTCAGCGAGGACGGGGAAGAGCTGAATATCTTCGTCATCAACCGCCATTGGGACACCGAGCAGACGTTGGAGCTGGACGTTTCCGGCTTTGAGGGCTGGAAGCTCACGGAGCATCTGCGCATGTACAGTGACGACATCAATGCCCGCAACACCTTTGAAGAGCCTGATGTCATTAAGCCCGAAGCAGACAGCGCCACGAAGCTGGAAAACGGCAGGGTCAGCGCAACCCTCAAGACCCTGTCCTGGAACGTGTTCCGCTTCCACAAGTAAGCAAAGCATGACGCGGGAAATGTATCGGCGGCTGGAAGACTACATGGAGCAGTGCATGTCCGACAGCGCCCATGACCGGGAGCATGTCCGCCGGGTGCTGTATCAGGCCCTGGAGATCGCAAAGCGCGAGGAGCAGGGGGTCAATACGGACATCCTCATTGCTGCCTGCCTGCTCCACGATATCGGGCGCAGGGAGCAGCTGGAGGACCCCGGCCTCTGCCATGCGGAGGTGGGGAGCGAAAAGGCGGGGAAGTTCCTGCGGGCGCAGGGCTTTTCCGATCCCTTTGCCGCTGCGGTGGAGCACTGCATCCGCAGCCACCGCTTCAGCCGCCGCGCGCCCCCCGAAAGCATGGAAGCGAAGATCCTATACGATGCGGACAAGCTGGATGTGACGGGTGCCATGGGCATCGCACGGACCCTGATGTATCAGGGGGAACTGAGCCGCCCTCTCTACAGCCTTTCCCCGGAAGGAACGGTTTCCGACGGAAGAGAGGACAGGACGGCCTCCTTCTTGCAGGAGTATCACCGGAAGCTCCGGGACCTGTATGGCGGCTTTTACACCCGAAGCGGTGAGGCACTCGCCCGGGAGCGGCAGGCTGCCGCCCGGGACTTCTACGAACGGCTCTACGCAGAAGCTGCCTTTTCCTATGCCGGCGGCAGGGAAGCTCTGGAACAGGCCCTGGACTGAGTTCCGACACAGAATATCGCAAAACAGCGCCGACACCACAGGGTGTCGGCGCTGTCTGTTTCCCGTCAGGGGCGATCAGTTGCGGTAAACCAGGGAGACCTCGCGGTCATCCATGGCGCGCTCCAGGGCCAGAAGCAGGGTATCCACATTCTGCTTGTAAACGTAGTACTCGGCCTTCCCGTTGACCACCACGGCGAATTGGCGCTCGTTGACCTTGTGGAAGGTCATCTTGTTGGTGCTGCCGTCCCGCATGTTCACGGTGATGGAGTAGGAATAATCCTCCTCATAGACCATGCCCTCGGGGATGGTGTCCACTTCGCGGAAGTTCAGAGTACGGGAGAAGATGCGCTTGGTATTGGTTTCGTGGATGTCCTTGCCGTTGATGTAGCTGCAGGTACGCACCACGTCCACACCGGAACCGGTCACATCATCGTATTCGTAGAGCTCCATGTCGTAAATTTCGCCGTTGAAATCGTAGACGATGGATTCCACATCGTGGATATTGATGATCCAGATGGCGCGGATGGCCAGATCCATGTAGGTCAGGTTCGTCCACTCGTAGTCCGTCATGGTGTAGAGGTGAACGGTGAGATAGTCGATCTCGCCGGCCATAAAGGCATCGTACTGGCGGCCGATGACGGCGTAGGCGTTGGTGCCCATGGTGGTGCCCACCACGATGTCCAGATTGCTGCCGGCGCGGTCATACAGGTTCAGCCGGGCGGGACGGTCCAGACCGTATTCCTTCAGCTGATCGCCGGTGATGTCGCCCACCACGGCGTTGTAGCTGACGGTAGCCAGATTGTCCAGCAGTTTTTCCACCTTTTCCTCGGCGCAGGAGGTGACCACGGGCAGGGTCATCATATAGGCGGAGGAGGACTTGTTGCCTTCCATGCTGTAGTCCTCGTCCAGCCAGATCTCCACCTCGGTGCCGTCCCGGCGGGTGAGGATGAAGTGGTTGAGGCTGGTGTAGATCTCTTCGTCCTCATACTTGGGGAAGATGTCCACATTGCGGAACTCGATGGGCTTTCGCATGATAAGGTTGCTGATGTAGCTGCCGATGGTGTAGACGATGTTGTCCCGGTCGGTCATGGCGTAGTAGTGACCCAGGACGGGGGCCTCGTTGCCCACCAGCAGGGTGATCTCGCTACCGTCCCGGAAGGTGAGGCGGATCTGGTAGTTGGGTTGATCCAGACCGTAGACGCTCAGATCCTCCGGGTCCTCTTCCACCTTGGCGGTGGCGGTGAGGGAGGTCATGGTATACATCATGCTGCGGAACTTGGAGGTGTTGTAGCCGAAGAAGGTATCGTCCGGCGTGGCGCTGTATTCGTAGCCGCCGTCCTCCCGGGCCTTGATATCAATGGTAAAGGTGCTGCCGTCGGCGTAGGTACTGTGGAACTGGGTCACTTCCTCGCCGTCTGCCTGAATGACATAGTAGGCCGGGGCGATGGTGGGGCTGGGACTTGCTTCCAGCTCGGATGCCGGGGGCTCCGGCTCCGGGAACACATACTTCAGCATCACGAAGGCAAGCAGAATGACGACTGCCACGCCCGCCGCGATGACGATGCGTTTGACATTCTTGGTCATTACAGGTGTCTCCTTCTGGACCAGATAATGATGCCGATGGCGAGAATGGCAAGGGGCAGGGCGATGACCACGACCCACAGGACCACCCGGATCTGCCAGGTGAGGATGTTCAGCGTGGTGGCTTCGAAGTCCTTATCCTCGATGACCAGCACATCGCTGTACTCGCTGATGTAGTTGACCACCTGCTCCAGGAACTGGGCGTTGAGGAAGTTGGAGGCTTCCAGCACAGAGTCGGAGATGAGGCCGGCGCTGCAGAAGAGGATGTCGCTCCGGGTGTAGTTCATGTTCTTGTCGGAAACCAGATATTCGGAGATGACGCACATGTTGAAGGGACCCACCGCGTCCTCTTCCGTCTGGTCATAGCCCAGGGTGACCTCGTTCAGATCCTTGGAGTAGGAGTAGCCGGAGGAGCTCATCAGGGTGCGGACGGTGTGGGAGCCGGTCTCGGTGTCGGTGGTCTCGATGGGCATACAGGCGGGGATGATGGCGAAATAGTTCCGGGTATTCAGGCTGTCGGTGACGTTTTCCACGTACTCGATGGTGGGCACCACGTACATGGGATAGCCGCTGAGACTCTGATAGTTGTCCAGAATGATCTCGCCGCTGTAGCGCACGCCCCATTCCTCGAAGAGCATGTTCAGGTTGGTGAGCTGAGTGGAGGTCTCCGGGGTGATGGAAACGATGGCGTCGCCGCCGCGGCTGAGGAAGTCGGCGATCTTGTCGATTTCATCCATGCTGTAGTCCGTGTCGGGGGAGGAGATGATGAGCAGGGTGCATTCCTCGGGGATTTCTTCCTGCGCCAGAATGATGACGCTCACGTCATAGTTCATCTTGGTCAGCAGGTCGTCCAGCTCGTCCATGCTGTAGTCTTCGCCGTGACCGCGGACATAGCAGGCGGTGTTGACGGACTCCTGGGTGACGAACAGCAGGGCGGAGGTGAGGCTCTGCTCGGCGCGGAGACCCACATAGTAGGTGGTGTTGGTCTCTTCGTCCACCTTCATGTTATACAGGCTGGTGGGCGCCATATAGGTCTTGCGCAGGTCGCTCTCCACAATAATGTAGTTGTTGCTCAGATCGCCCAGCTCGTTATACTGGTCGAAAATTTTGGGGTTCATGTTGGGGCTGATGTAGCGTACCTTGATCTTGCCGCCGCCCAGGGCCTCGTAACGCTGCAGGATCTCGTAGATGTTGCTGAGCAGCTCGGTGGAGTCCCGGTAGGTGGTTTCGTCGGCCAGAACGGTGATCAGCACATCCCGGTTCAGGTCGTCAATGACTTCCTTGGTATCCTCGGAAATTTCAAAGAGGTTTTCTTTGGTCATGTCGATCTCCCACACGAAGCGGTCGGTCATATAACCAAGCAGCATGTTCACCAGGATCACCGCCACGATGAAGACGATGGTGAAAATGGTGGCCAGGGTGCCGTATTTGAATTTCCGGCTTTTAATCTCTTCTTCTTCCGCAGCAAGCTCTGCGTCGATCAGACCCTCGTTCAGGAGGATCTCTTCATCCGGTCTTCTTTTCATCTGCGGTCCCTCCTTAGCTCCAGCGCTTCTTTTCCAGGACCCTGACGGTCAGGAAAAGGAAAACGGCCGCGGCGCAGACATAGAACACGAAGTCGGCCACGGAGAACACACCCACATAGAAGGTGTTATAGCGGCGGTAGATGGAGATCCAGTAAAGGATCTGCTTGATCCAGGTCATGTGGATCAGGTCATAGGCAAAGTCCAGCAGGAACAGCGCCACGTTGATGGCCAGGGTGGCAATGTTGGCAACCAGCTGGTTCTCCGTGAGGGAGGAAATGAAGCAGCCGATGGCGATGTACACCGCCGCCACGCTCATCAGGGCGATGTAGTTGCCCACGATGATGGCCACGTTGGGGGTGCTCACCGCAGCGATGATGATGACCTGGATGAGCATCAGAGCCAGGGCCATGAGGAACACGGTGTAGGCGGCAAAGAACTTACCCATGACGATGCCCACGGGCTTCACGGGGCTGGTGAGCAGGAGCTGGTCGGTCTTCTGCTTATAGTCCTCGCTGAAGGTGCGCATGGTGAGGATGGGCATCAGGACCATCATGGCGTAAAGCATGATGTTGTAGCACTGGTTCAGCTGGTTGGCGCCGGTCAGCATGTTCAGAATGTAGAAAATGAGGTTCATGACGAACACCAGGGACGCGATGAACACATAGCCGATGGGCGAAGTGAAGTAGGCGCGCAGGTCGCGCTTGAAGATGGCAGACATCAGAGATCACCCTCCTTGCTTTCCACGGCTTCCGCAGCCGCTTCGGGTTCTGCGGAAAGGTCCTCGAAGGAATCTTCCGCAGGCAGCTCGGTATCGGCACCGGCGTTGACGCCCACGGCGCTGCGCACCTTCTTGGGTGTCTTGTTCTGGGGATTGCGCTGCTTCTTCTTTTCTTCCACCAGCTTGAGGAAGATGTCTTCCAGTGACAGGTCCATGCTGGTCAGCTGCAGAATGGGATAACCGGCCCGGGCCAGAGCGGCAAACATGGGCTTGCGGATATCCACATTGGGCTTGGCTTCCACCAGGAAGTCGTAGGAGCCCTTTTCGGCCTGCACGGTGACGTCGGCAAACTGGACGCCGTCGATGCTCCGCAGGATCTTGCGCACGTTGTCCCGGGGACCCGCCACGCGGACGGTGAGCTTCCGGTCGCCGGTGATCAGGGCGGAGAGGTTCTCCGGCCGGTCGTCGGCCACGATCTGACCGTTGTTGATGACCAGCACGCGCTCGCAGATGGCGCTGACTTCCTGCAGGATGTGGGTGGAAAGAATAATGGTGCGGTTCTTGCCCAGACCCTTGATGACATTGCGGATCTCAATGATCTGCTTGGGGTCCAGACCCACGGTGGGTTCGTCCAGGATCAGCACTTCGGGGTTGCCGATGAGTGCCTGGGCCATGCCCACGCGCTGCTTGTAGCCCTTGGACAGGTTGCGGATCACCCGCTTGTAGTGCTCCTTCAGACCCACCAGCTCGCAGATCTCGGCGATGTGGGTGCTGCGCTTCAGGTCCTTGCAGTCCTTCAGGTCGAAAATGAAGTTGAGGTATTCCTCCACCGTCATGTCCAGATACAGCGGCGGCTGCTCGGGCAGATAGCCGATCTGACGCTTTGCCGCCACCGGGTCCTCCAGCACGTCGATGCCGCCGATGCGGGCTGCACCGCTGCTGGCGGACAGGTAGCCGGAGATGATATTCATGGTTGTGCTTTTGCCTGCGCCGTTGGGCCCCAGGAAGCCTACGATCTCACCGTCGCCGATGGTGAAGGAGAGCCGGTCGATGCCGCGCTTTTTGCCGTAGGTCTTGGTCAGGCTGGATACTTCGATCATCCGATTGTCCCCCCTGGCTGAAATCTCTTTGGATATGGCGTACAGGCATCATAGCACAGAGACACAGCCTATTTGTGAAATTTCTACGAACAAAGACGCAAAAATTGCGTCCATTGTTTCAAGATTCAGAGGACATTATAACATCCCGATACCTTATTTACAACAGTTATTCGCGTTTTTGGGGCCCGGAAAGCGGGAATAAAGGCGAGAAAATGGGCTAAAAACCCCAGAATCTGGAACTGACGGCGGATTATTTGCGGCGAGCGGGAGCCGGGCGGAGCGGGCTGCGGAAGGGCTGCGGACGTGTTTTGGAAAAGAATGAAAAAATAGTTGAAAAAACAGTTGCATTTTTCTGAGAACTGTGGTAAAGTAACACGCGCTGTAAACAAGGAATGGAGAAAGAGGTGAACGAAATGAAGGAAGGTATCCATCCCAAGTATTATCAGACTACCATTAAGTGCGCGTGCGGCGAGGTGATCTCCACCGGCTCCACCAAGCAGGATATCAAGGTCGAAATCTGCTCCAAGTGTCACCCCTTTTTCACCGGTAAGCAGAAGCTGGTCGACACCAGCGGCCGTGTTGACAAGTTCAACAAGAAGTTCGGTCTCGGCAACTGACACATTGATATTCAAAGTCCCGCGCCTTGTGGCCGGTGACTTTCTTAATTTTGTCGGAAACGCAGTTTGCCCCGCGCCGCCGTGCGCAGGGCTTTCTTTTTTTCGGAAAATGGGTTATCCTAAAAGAGCGGGAGGCGATGGAATGGAAAACCAGGAAATCAAGCGGGAAAAAGCCGTGCTGGTGGGCCTGTGTGCCGACAGTATGGATCCGGAAGAACGCAGTACGGAGATCAGCATGGAAGAGCTGGCTGCCCTGCTGGATACGGCAGGGGGCGAAAGCGTGGCCTGGGCTTTGCAGAACCGGGATACCCCGGACCCCGGCAGCTTCATCGGCACCGGCAAGGTGGAAGAGGTCAAAAGTCTGGTGCAGGCCCACGAATGCAGTCTGGTGGTCTTTGACAATGAGCTTTCTCCCTCCCAGATGCGGGTCCTCAGCGAAAGCCTGGGGGTGAAGGTGCTGGACCGCAGCGGTCTCATTCTGGATATTTTCGCGGGCCGCGCCCGCACCCGGGAAGGCCGCCTGCAGGTGGAGCTTGCCCAGTATCAGTACCTGCTGCCCCGGCTGACGGGTATGTGGAAGCATCTGGTGCGCCAGACCGCCTCCGGCGGCAAGAGCCCCATCGGCACCCGCGGTCCCGGCGAGACCCAGCTGGAGAGCGACCGGCGTCACATCCGCCGGAAGATCCAGAAGCTGCAGGAGGAGCTGGAGGATGTGCGCCGGGTGCGCAGCACCCAGCGGCGTATGCGCCAGAAAAACGAAATGCCCACCGTGGCGCTGGTGGGCTATACCAATGCGGGGAAGTCCACCCTCCTCAATGCCCTTACCGGCGCGGGCATCCACACCGGCGACCGGCTTTTTGACACCCTGGACACCACCACCCGCCGCCTATC
>JAZSQG010000113.1:0-1513 GCA_045537855.1 Oscillospiraceae bacterium | reverse complement strand
GGCCGCAAGCCCCGGGCGGATGCGGCCATTGCCCTCCACGCCATGGCGCCGGAATTCCACCAGATCGTCGACTGCCACAGCGTGGGCAACATTCAGGCTGCCACCAGCCAGGCCTGGTCCGTGGCCCGGCTCATCGGCCGCTACTAATGAACAGAAGCTTTGGGAGCGCAGGAGCATGGCTCCTGCTCCTCCTTTTCCTGCTGCTGCCGGGCTGCGCGCCGGAATCTGTCGGGGAAGCCGCCGACGGCCCCCTTTCCGCCCGCCTCACGGCCTGCAGCCCCGGGGGCTGCAGCCTGCGCCTGCAAAATGACGCCGGGGAGCCCTTCTACCTCTACGACGGGGTGACGCTGCAGCGCTGGAGGGCGGGCGCCTGGCGCCGCTGCAGCCTCATCCGGGCAGACTATGAGGGGCAGAGCCCCCGGAAGATCGAAAGGGAGGACAGCGGCTGCGTGGCCCTGGACTGGAGCTTCGGGTACGGCTATCTTCCGGTTGGGCTTTACCGCCTGAAGCTGGAGGGCTATCACCTGAGCCGGGACGATGTGTGGACTCCCCGCAGCCTCCTTCTGAGCTTTCGCCTGCCCCGGGGGGCACAGCCCGCAGGCAGCCCCATTTCCCCGGAGGAAGCGGAGACCTCCGGGCCGGTGTATGCCGCAATGGAGCAGCTGAGCGGCTATCAATGGCTGCTGCAGCTGGAAAACACCGGGGACACGCCCATTCTGGTGAATCAGGATTATGAACTCTACCGCCTTGACGGGGACTGCTGGCAGCCGCTGACGCCGGAATACCGGCTGCCCGGGAGCTTCCACAGCCTGACCCTGCTTGACACGCTGGAGCTGCCCATCAGCCCCGCCGTGCGCTATGCCGGGCTGGACGCCGGGGACTACCTGCTGCGCGCGGGCATCCTGCCATGGGAGGGACAGGAGGGTGTGCTGCCCCCGGACTGGGCCTGCATCCCGGAAGCGGAGCGCCGCTATGTGTACTGCCGCTTTTCCCTTTCCCGGGGGCTGGAAGCTCTGCCGCTGGAAGCTGACCCCGCAGACCCGCTGCGCTATACCGGCAGCAGCAGCGGCGGCACGGAGGAATTGCAGATCACCCTGCGCTCGGCAGGGGCGGAAGGCTGCGTCTTTACCCTCCAGAATCTGGGGGCGGAGACACTGGGCATGGGCTACGAATATCCCCTGTACTATGCCTTCCGGGGGGAGTGGTTCCCCCTGCTGAGGAAGCGGCGTCAGGCCATCGGCCTGCCGGAGCTGCAGCTGGCTGCGGGGGAAAGCCGGGAGTTCCGGGTGGAGTTCTCCGAAGATTACGGCCCCCTGCAGCCGGGGTGCTACCGCCTCCTGCTGCCCTGCACCGACGGCAGCCTCTACCATGTGGAATTTGAAGTTCCCCGGGGCTGAACCCTGAGCCCCCCCCATACCAAAAAAGACGAAGTGCGCCCCGGGCATGTTCCCGGGGCGCAGGCGGTTTCCTTGGGAAAAGACAAGGCCCCATATACACAGCAAAAACCATTGCT
>JAZSQG010000013.1:0-3479 GCA_045537855.1 Oscillospiraceae bacterium | reverse complement strand
TGAGGGCTTCCACCTTGTCGCCTTCGGTGACGGCCACTTCCCGCATGTTGTCGCCGAAGCGCAGCACCTTCAGCTCCCGGGAGACGGCGGCGCCCAGGGCGGAGCGCATCCAGGCGCCCAGCTCTTCCAGCACGGGGGCATCTTCCCAGTAACCGGCGATGATCTTCCGGGCCTTGCGCAGTCTCGCGCCGATGAAGCCGTGTTCCCGGTCTCCGTGGGCGGCCTGGTTCAGGTTCATGAAGTCCATGTCGATCTCTTCGTTGGGGATGTGGCGGTTATACTGGGTGGCAAAGTGGCACCAGGGCTTCTGCAGCAGCTCCAGCCCCTGAGCCCACATCTTGGAGGGGGAGAAGGTGTGGCACCAGGTGACCACGCCCGCGCAGGCATCGCTGCGGTTGGCATCCTTCATGATCTCCAGCGCGTCGGCTGCGGAGCGCACCACGCCCCGGAAGCGCAGGGGGCAGGGGAGCAGCCCGCCGGCGCTCATTTTTTCGCACATTTCAGCGGCACGGTCGGCCACGGTCTCCAGTACCTGGGGGCCGTAAAGGTCCTGACTGCCTACTACAAACCAAAATTCAAAGCGTTCCATCAATATTCCTCCTTCCAGGCGTCCACGGCGCTCTGCATGACGCCGAGACCCTGTTCGTAGCGCCTGAGCCAGCGCATAAAGCCTTCCGTCATTTCTCCGTTGGGCTGGCAGGTGACGCTGGGACTGTGGTCAAACACCGTCCGCTGCAGCCACTGGGGCAGCGTCTCCGTGCCGTCGTTTTCCCGGAGCCAGGCCGCCAGCAGGGCCATGCCCCAGGGGCCGCCTTCTCCGGCGGTCTCCACCGTAGTCACGGGGATGCCCAGGGCGGAAGCCAGCATGGTGGCGCCCACCTCCGGGGTTTTGAAGAAGCCGCCGTGGCCGCAGATGCTGTCCAGCTCCACACCTTCCTCGTCCAGCAGGCGGTTGCCGATGGCAAGACCCGCCAGGGCGCTGTAAAGCTGGGCCCGGAGGAAGTTCGCGAGGCTCATGCGGGCGCCCGGGATCCGGGCGAACAGGGGTCTCCCTTCCTGGAAGCCGGTGACCGGCTCACCGGAAAGGTAATTGTAGTTTACAAGGCCGCCGGCGTCACTGTCCCCCTCCATGGCCTTTTGGAAGAGGAAGGTATAGAGCCGGTCGGGGGAGGCGTCCGCCCCCAGGCCTTCCGCCAGCTCCGTGAAGATGCCCGCCCAGGTGTTCAGGTCGTTGGTGCAGTTATTGCAGTGGACCATGGCCACCTGCTTCCCGTCCGGCGTCATGACCAGATCGATCTCCGGGTGGGCTTTGGACAGGGGGTGCTCCAGCACCGCCATGGAGAAGATGCTGGTGCCGGCGCTGACGCTGCCGCTGCGGGGGGCGATACAGCCGGTGGCCATCATGCCGGTCTCCGCGTCGCCTTCCGGGGGGCAGAAGGGGATGCCGGGCTGCAGGGTGCCGGTGCTGTCCAGCATCCGGGCGCCCTCGGCGGTGAGCCAGCCGGCGTTTTCCCCGGCGGGCAGCACTTCCGGCAGAATGTCCGGCAGCTGCCAGGGCTGGGCCTGGGCTTCCGGCAGACTGCAGAAGTCCTGCATCATTTTGCTGTCATACTGCAGGGTCACCGGGTCCAGGGGGAAGATGCCGCTGCCCTCGCCCACGCCCACGGAGCGGAAGCCCGTGAGCCGCCAGTGGACATAGCCCGCCAGGGTGGTGAGATAGTCGATCTTCGGCAGATGCTCTTCGCCCTTCAGCATGGCCTGATACAGGTGGGCGATGGTCCAGCGCTGGGGGATGTTCACCCCAAAGAGGGCCGTGAGCTTTTCGGAAGCTTCTGCCGTGAAGGTGTTCTGCCAGGTGCGGAAAGGCGTCAGCAGGATCTTTTCCTTGTCAAAGGCCATGTAGCCGTGCATCATGGCGCTGATGCCGATGCTGCCCACGGTTTCCAGTGCCAGCCCGTAGCGCTCCATGACATCCGCAGCCAGAGTCCGGTGGCAGGAACGCAGGCCGGACCAGATATCGAGAACGGAGTAGGTCCAGACCCCGTCGATCTGACGGCTGACCCAGGTGTGGCTGCCGCTGGCCAGAGGGGATTTGTCCGGCCCGATGAGGACCGCCTTGATGCGGGTGGAGCCGAATTCGATGCCGAGGGAGGTATTGCCCGCAGCGATGACGTCCCGGGCGCTCATCAGTTGGCCTCCCCGGCGGAGAAGCGCAGCACGTTCCAGGACTGGCGGGGCAGGGTTTTGCCGTCGCCGCAGTCGGGCATGACCCGCTGGGGGTCATCAGCGGTGTTCACTGCCTTGAGGTCGTCGCAGCAGAGGCGCAGATGGCTCTCCAGCTGCAGCTGGCCGAAGCCCCGGAGGTCCAGCGTGAGCTCCGCATCCTCTTCCAGAGAGCGGTTCACGGCCAGCACCGTCACGCTGTCACCGTCATGCAGGGCGATGGCCTCCACGTAGGGGGTCTCGCCGTAGCGCCCGGCGTCGTAGCTGGGGCAGTCCACCCGGGTGACCAGGGCTTCGCCCCGGCCGAAGTTGGAAGCGTGGAGGAAGGGCCAGTAAATGGTCTGGGCCCAGGCGGTGCCGCCGGTCACCGTCATGATGGGGGCGATGACGTTCACCAGCTGCGCAAGGCAGGCGATCTTCACCCGGTCGCAGTGCCGGAGCAGGGTAATGAGCAGGCAGCCCACCACCAGGGCGTCCTCAAAGGTGTATACGTCTTCCAGCAGGGGCGGCGCCACCTGCCACTTTTCCACTTTTTCATCCTGCTCGTTGGAATGGAACCACACGTTCCACTCGTCAAAGCTGAGGTTCATGGTCTTGTCGGTATGCTTGATGGCCTTCACATAGTCGCAGATGGCCTTCACATCGGTAATGAAGCGGTCCATATCCTTGGAGCAGGCCAGGAACTCCGCCGTGTCGTTGCTGCGGTTGCCGTAGTAGCTGTGGAGGGAGAGGTAATCCACCTGCTCGTAGCACTCCTTCAGCACTGTGGCCTCCCACTCGCCGAAGGTGGCCATGGAGGAGGAAGAACTGCCGCAGGCCACCAGCTCAATGTCCGGGTCCACCATTTTCATGACCTTGGCCGCCTCGCAGGCGATGCGTCCGTACTCCTCGGCGGTCTTGTGGCCGATCTGCCAGGGGCCGTCCATCTCATTGCCCAGGCACCAGGTGCGGATGCCGAAGGGTTCTTCAAAGCCGTTGGAGCGCCGCCGGTCGCTGTATTTGGTGCCGCCGGGGAAGTTGCAGTATTCCACCAGGTTCTGGGCCTCCTGCACCGTGCCGGTGCCCAGATTCACCGCCATCATCACCTGGCTGTCGGCCCGCTTGGCCCATTCCTGGAATTCGTCGATGCCCACCAGATTGGGCTCGATGCTGTTCCAGGCCAGCTCGATGCGACGGGGTCTGCTGCTGCGGTCGCCGGTACCGTCCTCCCAGTTGTAGCCGGAAACAAAGTTGCCGCCGGGATAGCGGACGATGGG
>JAZSQG010000243.1:0-9299 GCA_045537855.1 Oscillospiraceae bacterium | reverse complement strand
ACCTACCATCCCAGCCATAAGAAAAGCGCCCCTCCGGGCGCTTTTCTTATGGCTGGGATGGCGGGATTCGAACCCACGGGTGCGGGAGTCAAAGTCCCGTGCCTTACCGCTTGGCGACATCCCAATATGAGCCTACGTAGTTTACACAATTATTCCGGAAAAAGCAAGAGTCTTTTCCATACCCAAATGAAAAAGCAGGGTCGGTATCCGGGATACCGACCCTGCAGCATGTTACTTAGTCGTAACGGGAACCGCCCTTTTTCTTGACCTCCAGATCGGAGGGGATGTTGTGGCTGCGCTGGAAAGCACCCAGCTCCTTCTCGAAGTTCTTATAGAAGGAGTCCTGCACTTTCAAAGACTTGGATCCGTCCTTGAACAGGATCTCGGCAGAGGTGTTGTTGATACGGGCGCCGCGGGGATTGATGGGGTTGGGGCCGGGGAACTGCCAGATCATGGCGCGGATATCATCGGCGCAGATCTCGCGCTTGCCGAACAGATTGTTCTGAACCAGGTAGTTCTCGTAAATCACGAGATTCACCTTGGTAATCTGCATGAGCAGCACAACAGCGGCAACAATCATGCCGATACCGGCAATGATAATAACGGCCCACATGGGACCGGTCTCACTGCGGAGACCGCTGACAAGCATTGCAAAGAAAACAACGGCGAACAGGATCGTCACCATGACGGTGGGGAGATAGATCATACCCTGCGTCTGCAGAGTTGCTACCTTCTTTCCATATTTCTCTTCCATACTGAACCTCCAACCAAATTTGGTATATGATATATGAATATATCACAGCAATTTGTACAAGTCAATTCCAAAACGCCTTATCGGAGCTCCCAATCTTTGAATTTATCGGTTTCACTCCGCAGACGTCGATAGCTGTCATGACGCTGACGGCTGATGCTGCCCGCTTCCACCGCTTCCAGCACAGCACAGCCATCATCCTTCATGTGCGCACAGTCGCTGAAGCGGCAGCTTCCGAGATAAGGCCGGAATTCCCGGAACAGCTCCGGCAGCCGCTTTTTCATTTCCAGCGTTACATCTTCCGCTTCAAAAGCCGCAAAGCCGGGCGTGTCGATGACGGTCGTTTCCCGGGGCAGGCGATAGAGAGTCACATGCCGGGTCGTATGTTTTCCTCTGCCCAGATGCTCGCTCACCTCATTGGTGGCCAGGCGCAGTGACGGCTCCAGTGCGTTCAGGAGGCTGGATTTTCCAACGCCGGAGTTACCGGTAAAAGCGCAGAGCTTGCCCTGTATCGCATCCTGGAGCGCGCTGAGCCCTTCCCCGGTCACAGAGCTGGTTTCAAACACGAGGAAGCCTGCGCTGCGGTAGCGCTCCACCAGGGCCGTATCACGGGCAAGGTCGCATTTGTGGAAGCACAGGATGGGCTCGCAGTTCTTCAACTCCGCAATGGCGGCAATGCGGTCGATAAGGAAGGGGTCCGTCACCGGGATGGCAGCGGAGGCAAGGATGACCAGGGCATCCACATTTGCAACAGCGGGGCGCACAAAGGCATTGCGCCGGGGCAGAACCTTTTCCAGACTGCCCTTCCCTTTTCCCAGGTCCTTCACTTCCGCAAAGTCGCCCACCAGAGGCGTGATCCCCTCGAAGCGGACGCGTCCGCGGGCGGCGCAGGCCAGCACGCCGTCAGGAGTATCCACATACCAGAAGCCGCGCTCCGCTTTAATAATGCGTCCCTCAGCCACTGCCGCTGTCCCCCCAGGGATTATTCTCTTCAAAGGCCGTACCATCGGGGCCGGAGGAAACATTCAGGTTGATCTTGGTATGCTCCGGCACGGAGGAACCGGGCGTCATGCTCTGGAAGATGACGGTGCCGGGTTCGGCTTCGTCCTGCACGGCGGTGATATTGCCCACCGTGAGGTTGCGGGCTTCCAGCTTGGCGGTAGCCCCCTGCACGGTATCGCCCATCACATCGGGAACATCCGTATACTTGATCTCCGGGCCGCTGCTCACCGTGAGGAACACCTTGTCGCCGGGCTTCAGAACGGCTCCGGCTTCGGGCACCGTGGAGATCACATAGCCTTCCGTGAATTCTTCGGAGGTCACCAGCGTCTCCTCCACCTGCAGCTTCAGCTTCTGCAGCGCAATGATGGCGCTGCGGTACTCGGTATTCACCAGATCCGGCATATTGACTACCACGCTGCCGCTGCTGACCACGACCTTCACGTCCGCCTTGTTTTCGGACTTGATGACTGTGCGGTTTTCCGCGGGACTCTGGCGGATGATATAGCCGCTCTCTACCGTGTCGCTGTTTTCATAGGTGGGGATAATGTCGAAGTAATCCGTGTAGGTAGGATTATGGAGTATATCCTCCAGGCGCACGCCTACAAAGCGGGGTACCTGCATAATCTCCGGTTCGGTAAACATGTCGTCAAACCAGTATTTCCACAGATAGAGGAAGATGCCCAGGATAAACACGATCACCAGGAACATCCCTGTGAGAATGGATACGGTTCTGGCACGTCCCCTGCTGCGGCGGTAATCCTGCCTGCTCAGGTCGCCTCTGCGTCTGACGGGGATGACCCCTTCCCGCTCGGGCGTGATGCGCCTGTCATCATAGTGGCTGCCGGAAGCCTTATGCTCCGGCTCATGCTGCAGGAAGTCCAGATCGCTGTAGTCAAAGCTCCCGTCCGGGTCCTTGCGGAAATTCTTCAGATCCTCATACATCTTTTCCGCAGACTGATAGCGCTGGTCCAGATTGGGATTCATGGCCCGCATGGTGATGGCCTCAAAGCCTGCGGGAATATCTTCCTTCAGTTCCCGGGGCATGAGAGGGATGGAGCTGATATGCTGAATGGCGATGGAGACCGCGTTGTCCCCCTCGAACGGCAAACGCCCGGTAATCATTTCATACATCACGACGCCCAGAGAGTAGATATCCGTCCTGGCGTCCACGGAGCTGCCCTTTGCCTGTTCGGGAGAAATATAGTGGACACTGCCCAGTGTTTCCTGGGTCAGGGTGTTCTGGGTGGAAATAAGCCTCGCAATGCCGAAATCGGTGACCTTAACGCTGCTGTCCTTCAGGATCATGATGTTGTGAGGCTTGATATCCCGGTGGATGATGCCGCGGCTGTGGGCATGAGTCAGTGCTTTCGTGATCTGGGAGGCAAAATGCAGCGCTTCCTTCCAGGAAAGCACGCCCCGCTTCTGCATATACTGCTTCAGCGTAATGCCCTCGATAAGCTCCATGACGATGTAGTCCACGTCCTGCGTGCGGCTCACATCATAGACCGTGACGATATTGGGGTGGCTGAGCATGGCAACCGCCTGGGCCTCCGTGTGGAAACGGCGGCGGAAATCATCGTCCACTGCGTAATCGTCCTTCAGAATCTTGACGGCCACATAGCGGTTCAGCCGGTGGCAAAGAGCCTTATACACCCCGGCCATGCCGCCGACCCCGATGCGCTCAATGATCTCGTATCGGTTATCCAGCAATCTGCCGATATATTTATCCATATTATCCATAGCATTCATCCTTCTTCCGCCGCAGACGCGATTTCGGCTTCGGTGCAGCTGAGCAGCACAGCGGTCACATTGTCGGGCGCGTTCCGCTCCAACGCAATGGCCAGCATGCGCTCCACGCAGCTCTTTCGGTCGCCGCCGTAGAGCACTTCAAAAAGCAGCTCCTGACTGTTGACCACGCCGCTGAGTCCGTCGCTGCAGAGCAGCAGCGCATCCCCATCCTCCAGCTCCACGCTGAACAGGTCACATTCGATCTCTTCATCGGTCCCCAGCGCCCGGGTGATGTAGTTGCGCCGGGGATGCAGCCAGGCCTCTGCCCGGTCAATTTCGCCCCGGTCCACCATATCCTCCACTAGGGAGTGATCCTTGGTGATCTGGCGAATACCGTTGCTGCGGATCAGATAACAGCGGCTGTCGCCGATGTTTCCCACCAGTGCCTGCTTCCCGTCGCTGATACAGGCCACCAGGGTGGTGCCCATTCCGGCATATGCTTCGTGGGCGCGGGACTTTTCATAAATCAGTCGATTGGCCTCGGAAGCAGCTGCGGGAAGCACCTTCTCCCCTTCGCTGAAATCCGTAAGCGTATCGGCAATGCACTCGATAAAGCGGTCGATGCCCAGGCTGCTGGCGACATTGCCGGCTTTTGCCCCGCCCATTCCATCGCAGACTACGGCGGCGATGAGTTCCCCGCCATTTGCATCCTGCAGACGTTTGACGGCAAAGGAATCCTGATTTTCGGCCCTTACACAGCCTCGGTCGGTTATACCCCAGAATTCCAAATCATGTCGCCTCCTTTCGTCTGAGCTGCCCGCAGGCAGCATCGATATCGGCACCGAGGCGCCGGCGCACGGTCACATTGACGCCCAAATCCTTCAGCAGCCCGGAAAAAGCCCTGGCGTCTCCGGGAATGAGGGGGCTCCCCTCCACATGATTCAGGGGAATGAGATTCAGATGTCCGTGCGTCTGACGCATCAGCCGCGCGATGCGCCTTGCCTGTTCCGGGGAGTCGTTCACATCCCGGATGAGCGCGTATTCAAAGCTGATCCTTCGGCCGGTACGCTCGAAATAATCGGAGCAGGCCCGGGTCAGGGCTTCGATATCATATTTTTTGGCAATGGGCATCAGCTTTCTGCGGGTCTCATCATCCGGTGCGTGCAGGGAGATGGACAGGGTCAGCTGCAGATCTTCCTCCGCCAGCCTGCCGATCTCGGGAACAAGCCCGCAGGTGGAAAGGGAGATGTGCCGCATGCCGATGTTCAGTCCGTCGGGCGAATTGACAAGGCGCAGAAAACGCAGCACATTGTCGTAATTCTCCAGCGGTTCTCCGATCCCCATGAGGACGATTCCGGTGATCTCCACCCCGCTGTCCAGCCCGGAAAAAAGGACCTGATCCAGCATTTCCCCTGCCGTGAGGTTTCGGATCAGTCCCAGACCGGTGGATGCGCAGAAAATGCAGCCCTGACGGCAGCCCACCTGGGAAGAGATACAGACGGTGTTTCCATGTTTATAGCGCATGACCACGCTTTCCACAGCGTTTCCGTCCCTCAGACGCCAGAGGTACTTCACCGTTCCGTCCTGCTGGGATACCTGCTTTCGCAGCACCTCAGGCGGAGCAAGGTAGCAGCGCTCCTCCAGCTTTTCCCGGAGATCCTTGCTGAGATTGCTCATTTCCTGAAAGCTGCCCACGCCCTTCTGCAGCCAGCGGAACACCTGTTTGGCCCGAAAGGCGGGCTCGTGGAATTCCTCTGCCAGATAGGCTTCCAGCTCCTGGGGAAGCAGGGATCTTATGTCTTTCTTCGCATCCTGCATAGATAAAAACCGTCCGTGCCGTAAAGATGGGGCCAGAGGAGCAGTTCGCCCTCCTCGATCCTGCCGAAGGGCTGCGGCAGCTCCATGGCTTCCCGGGTAAAGTCGGGATGCTCCGCGAGGAAGGCATCCACGATCTCTTCGTTTTCCTGCCTGAGCAGTGTGCAGGTACTGTAAACCAGTACGCCGCCCGGCTTCACACAGCGGGCAGCGCCCCGAAGGATGCGCTGCTGTACCGCCGGAAGCCCCGCAATTTCCGAAAGAGCTTTATAGCGGATCTCCGGTTTCTTGCCGATGACACCCATACCCGAGCAGGGCACATCCGCCAGTACCAGGTCAAAAGCTTCCAGCAGGTCATCCGACGGTGCGGAAGCATCCGCCGCTTTGGTGCGGATGATGTCGATACCCAGACGCCGGGCGCCTTCCTCGATCCGCTTGAGTTTATTGGTATGAAGGTCACAGCTTAAAATGCTGCCGGAATTAGCCATTTCCTGAGCCAGCAAAAAGCTTTTTCCGCCGGGTGCCGCGCAGGTATCCAGCACCCGCATGCCCGGCCGCACCATTGCCGCATAGACCGGCAGCGATGCCGCTGGGTCCTGCACAGTGAGGAACCCTTCTGCAAAAGCAGAAAGCGCCGAAGGACTTCCTGCCCCGGAAACGGTGATGAAATCACCGAAGGGCGCGGCAGATTCCGCCCGATAGCCTTCGGCAGTCAAACGTGCGATCACGTCTTCCCTGCTGCCCTTCAGCCGGTTGACGCGGTAGACCGTCCTGCTTTCCCGGTTGTTGCATTCCAGCATCGCCCGGGTGTTTTCCGGACCACACTCCTTCAGAAACAGCTCCACCAGCTCCCTGGGGTGGCTATAGCGAAGAGAAAGACTTCCGGCATCCGTCCCATCGGGCAGCTGCGGCAGCGGCTGGGCGATAAGACGCCGCAGCACCGCGTTCACCAACCGGGCAGCAGCGGGATTGGCCAGCTTTTTGGTCAGCTCCACCGCCTCATTTACCGCCGCACGCTGGGGAATCTTATCCATAAAGGCCATCTGATAGACGGCGCAGCGGAGGATTGCCCGGACACTGCTCTGGAGACTGCCCCGGAGATAGGGCTGCAGGTACCAGTCGCAGGCCAGCATATTCTGCAGTACGCCTTCGCAGATGCGGTAAGCAAGGGCGCCGTCTTTCCGGCTCAAACCCTGCTTTTCCAAAAGGCTGCCCAGCACATCGGACGACCAGGCGCCGCGCTTTTCATAGGCAAGCAGTGCCTGTACTGCCGCTTCCCGTGCCGTCATGGAATGCTGTGCCCCCGCAGATAATCCGCAGCGCGCATGCGCTTGCCGCCGGGTGCCTGCAGCTCCGTGATCATGAGGGTCCTGCCGCAGGCACAGGCCACTTCCAGGCCCTTCTTAGTCTGGCTGACGATGCAGCCGGGCTGCAGCTCCGTCACCGTATCGGTATAGCGGGGCGCAAATAGCTTGAAAACGGTGCCGCCGAAGTCGGCGGTGGCGCCGGGCTTCGGGTCAAGGCCGCAAAGCTGGGCGGCGATCTCCTCGGGGCTGCGGTTCCAGTCTACCGTGCAGTGGGATTTGACAATGGGGGGCGCATAGGTGGCTTCGCTTTCGTCCTGGGCATGGGCTTCGGCAGTGCCGTGCTCCAGCTTGTCCAGGGTTTCCACCAGAAGCCGGGCACCCAGATCTTTTAGCCGCTCATACACGCTTCCGAAGGATTCATAATCCTCCAGCCTCAAAGTTGCCGTATCGATGACGGGTCCGGAGTCCATGCCTTCGTTCAGGAACATGGTGGAGACGCCGGTCTCCTTCAGGCCGTTAAGCACGGCCCACTGAATGGGGGCAGCGCCCCGGAGCTTGGGAAGCAGCGAGCCATGGACATTGATGCAGCCCATTTTGGGCATGTCCAGCACGCACTTTGGCAGGAGATGCCCGTAGGCTACCACCACGAAGAGGTCAGCCCCATAGGCTGCCAGCATATCCTGCACTTCCTGTTCCTTCAGCGTGGCAGGCTGCAGGACGGTGAGACCCGCCTGCAGTGCATAGTCCTTCACGGGAGGAGAAATCAGTTTCATCCCCCGCTTCTGAGGCCGGTCCGGCTTGGTGCAGACGGCGCAAACGGGATAACCCGCTTTGACGATGCTGTCAAGACAGGCTTCCGCAAAATCGGTTGTGCCCATAAAAAGGATCTTCATTCCATGCCCTCCCCGGCCCGAACGTTGGCCGCTTACTCGTCCTCTTCGTCCTGCGCTGCGCTGAGCGCTTCGATCTCCTCATCGCTGAGGAAGCGGTCTGCCACTTCGTCAAACAGAATGCCTTCCAGATGATCGCATTCGTGGCAGCAGGCTCTGGCCAGAAAATCGTCCGCTTCCAGGATGAATTCTTCCCCGTAGCGGTCCTGGGCCTTCACCTTTACGGACATGGGCCTTGTCACCAGGCCCCAGATGTTGGGCAGGCTGAGGCAGCCTTCAGGCCCGATCTGTTCCCCGTCCCGCTCAATGATCTCGGGATTGATGAGTTCGATATATTCGGGCTCTTCCCCGGTGAAATCCACCACGATGACAGCCCGGCGGTTGACGCCCACCTGAGGTGCGGCAAGACCCGCGCCGCTGACGTCAATGAGAGTTTCCAGCATATCATCCAGCAGCGTATGCAGACGCTTGTTGAAATCGGTCACGGGGCGGCTCTTGCGCTTCAGGCTGGGGTCGCCCTTTTTGATAATGGTTCTCAGTCCCATATCGGTTCCTTTCTCAGTTCGCTGTATCTGAATCTTCATTCCATGGGGTTTACATCCCCGTAGAGGCTTAGCTTTCGATAGCGTTTATCATTTCCGAACTGCCGCAGGGCTGCGGCGGTCAGGGCGCGCGCCTCCTTACAGGGGGGCGCATTGAGGATCACCCGGTAGCGATAGCGGTTGTTGACCCGCACGATCCCGGCAGGAGCCGGCCCCAGCACCCGGAAATCCGGAAAACCGTGGGCTGCCTGATCCATGGCCTGCTTCAGTTGGGAAGCGCACTGCAGCACCGTGCTCTCCTCCATTCCGGATACCGTGACGGTATACATGGCCCGGAAGGGCGGCGCACAGAGAAGCCTGCGTACCTGTATCTCATTTTCATAAAAGGCGTCGTAATCCTGCCTTGCTGCACTGAGGATCACATCGCTTCCGGGCGTGAAGGTCTGGATCACCGCCCGCCCGGTTTTTTCGCCCCGGCCGGAGCGGCCCACCACCTGGGTAATCAGACTAAAGGTGCGCTCCTGAGCCCGAAAATCCCCGGCGTAGAGGGACTGGTCTGCGGAAATGACCCCAACCAGGGTAACATTTTCAAAGTTAAGACCCTTGGTCACCATCTGGGTGCCGATGAGGATGGGGGCTTTCCCAGCCTGAAAATCAGCGAGAATGTCTTCATGGGTTCTCGAAGCGCTGACAGTATCCGTATCCATGCGCAGGATCGGCAGGTCACCCAAAAGCTCCTGCAACGCTTCTTCCACCTTCTGGGTTCCTAAACCCGTATAGTTCAGTATGCCGCCGCAGGCTGGGCAGGCTTTATCCAGAGGCTGGGACCAGCCGCAGTAGTGACACATCATGCGCTTATTAGCGCTGTGATGGGTCAGCCGTGCGCTGCAGCGGGGACATTCGTAGACATAGCCGCATTCCGGGCAATTCACGACACTGCTGCTGCCCCGGCGGTTAAGAAAGAGAATGCTCTGTTCTCCCCGCTCCAGATTCTGCTGCAGTTCACGCAGCAGAATGCGGCTGATGCAGCCGCCGTTGCCGTCCTTCAGTTCCTGCTTCATGTCTGCGATGATGACGCCGGGCAGAGGCTTTGCGTTATAGCGCCTGTCCATGCGCAGGAGTCGGTACTTCCCGGCCCTGGCTTCATGCATGCTCTCCACGGAAGGGGTTGCGGAACCCAGAAGCAGCAGGGCGCCGCTTTCCACGCAGCGGTACTTTGCCACGTCCCTTGCATGGTAGCGCGGGGCATTCTCGGACTGGTAGG